>NZ_JBSSCH010000006.1:0-176360 GCF_054059615.1 Thermostichus sp. OS-CIW-33 | reverse complement strand
CAGCCGATAAACACGAATCTGTCGCGCTTGAGCCAGTCATCGACGATGTCGAACCATCCTCGCTCCTGACGCACGCGCCCTACCGCTATGGTCATCTGAACTACTCCTTAAAGACATCTAAATGAATGAGGACGTTAATGAAACTACAAAGTTTGCTTCTTCGAAGCAAGAGCGGAGCCTAGGTATAAAGACTCAACTCCTGGGTCTTTTGCCTCAGTTTCCTTGAACGGCTCTTTGGCAAGAACTGCTCAGGAGTTTCCCGTTAAGTCAGGATCCCTAGCGCTTCAAGACCCTACTTAGAACCGTTTCCACAACTCGCGAGGCCCAACGGGCCATTCGAGAGCCAACAAACAAGCTTTACGGCTGTAGGCATTACAATTTAGCCTATGCCGGTAAAGACTTGTAAATTGCTTTCATTATAGAGGCGGATAGCCGGATCTCATCAAGTCCAAGAGAACGCCTGTTTTTCCAGGAGCTAGGTTTGGGTCGCTACACCGCTGGAGTGAAAGCCAGGGCTTGGGATCCGATATCCTGAGAAGGCGATGTATCCCATTTGCGAGGAAGCTGAATCTATGGCTGGCGAGATCTTCACCATTGCTGGACTCTGCATTGTGCTGACCCTGGTGGGCGTGGCACTTGGATATGGGATCCTAAGGGTGACCCAAGGGGGGGCAGAGTAAAGCTGTCGAGGATTTCTCCCGGGCCCGGTATCGGGCCTTGTTACAGCTCCATGTCAATTCCATGTCAATTGGCCACCTGGATATGAGGTGGGTGGCGGAAAGATGATAAACTCATGAAGATTTGTATCGTTGGCGCTGGGGCGGTGGGAAGTCACTTGGCCATATGCCTGGCTCGGTCTGGCTTTCCCGTCAGTGTCGTGGCCCGTGGAGCTCACCTGCAGGCCATCCGCACCCAAGGTCTAAAGCTGATCCGGCAGGGGGATCCCTCCCAAACCTGGGTAGAGCGGTTGACGGCCACCGACGATCCGGCTGCCCTGGGCCCACAGGACTGGCTGATAGTGACGGTCAAGGCCCACAGCTTGCCGCAGCTTGCCCCTCGACTGGGATCCCTGTGTGGCCCCGACACCCCCATTGTGATTGCCCAGAATGGTATCCCCTGGTGGTACTTTTACCGGCATGGGGGCGAGTTTGAGGGGCATTCCCTGACTTCCGTGGATCCAGAAGGGGTTATCGCTGCCCATCTGCCGATAGAGCGGGTGATCGGCTGTGTGGTGTATATCGCCGTGCAGTTGGCAGAGCCAGGAGTGGTCTTGCACACAGGGGGTGGGCGCTACATTCTGGGGGAGCCGGATGGATCTCTGTCAGGGCGGTTGCAGTCCTTGGCCGCCATCTTTGAACAGGCGCAGCTTTCCACCACCCTCACCTCGCAGATTCGGGCCGAGATCTGGCAGAAACTGTGGGGCAATGCCGCCTTCAATCCCATCAGCGCCCTCACCCGGGCTGCTCAAGATGAGATCGCTCAGTACCCACCCACCCATGCTTTGGTTCGGTCGGTGATGCGGGAAGTTGAGGCTGTAGCCCAAGCTCTGGGGATCCGGCTGCCGGTCTCTTTGGAAGAGCGGCTAGAAGATGCAGCCCGCGTGGGATCCCATCGCACCTCGATGCTGCAGGATATTGAGCTGGGGCGACGGACGGAGATCGAGGCCATTGTGGGAGCCATCACCGAGCTGGGGCGTTTGGTGGGGGTGCCCACTCCCCATTTGGATACTCTGTATGCTTGCGTCAAGCTGCTGGAGCGCTCTCTTTAAGGAGCTTTTGCAGGAAGCGGTAGCGTCGCTACCGAACAGCAGCGAAACGATTCGTTTGCTGGATCCCAGGCTCCCCCCTGGGGAAGTGGCTCGAACTCTAGAATGGCTGTAGCCTCCCACTGAGGAGGAAGCTGAAGGTGGCTGTCCATTTTTCTCCGACTCAACCCAACTGAAATCACAGCATTTGAATTAGCAAATGATGCTTGAAAACTCCATCGTGCTCATCACCGGAGCCAGTAGCGGCATTGGGGCCGCTTGTGCCACCCTTTTTGCCCGTTCTGGAGCCCGCCTGATTCTGGTGGCCCGCCGTCAGGATCGGCTGCAGGAACTGGCTGGGGAATTGCAGCAGGCTTACGGCACTCCTTCCTACCTGCTGGCTTTGGATGTGCGGGATGGGGCAGCCGTGCAGCAGGCGCTTCAATCTTTGCCCTCGCCGTGGGCCAACATCGACATCTTGGTCAACAATGCAGGTTTAAGTCGTGGCTTGGACAAGCTCCACATGGGGGCCTTGCAAGACTGGGAAGAGATGATCGATACCAACCTCAAGGGTCTGCTCTATGTTACCCGCGCCGTTTTGCCCGGCATGGTGGAGCGAGGTCGAGGCCATGTGGTGAACATCGGCTCCATTGCCGGTCGGCAGACCTACCCAGGTGGCGCTGTGTATTGCGCTTCTAAGGCCGCCGTGCGGGCCATCTCCGAGGGGCTGAAGCTGGATTTACTGGGCACCCCCATTCGCGTCACCGAGATTCAGCCGGGCCTGGTGGAAACCGAGTTCAGCCAAGTGCGCTTCCGTGGGGATCGCGCCCGGGCGGCAGCAGTGTATCAGGGCCTCACCCCCTTGACGGCGATGGATGTGGCTGAAGTGGTGGTGTTTGCGGCAACCCGTCCCCCCCACGTGAACATCAGCGAGATCTTGCTTGTGCCCACCGACCAAGCCAGTACCACCCTCGTACATCGTCGATAAGAGGCCGGCAACCGGGCTTTCGCCTCCACTCTTGCTTCCCTGAGCGACAATGGCAGCAAAGGTGGTGGGAACATGGGACTGGAAGCCGGGATCCTGATCGGGTTGGGAATCGGTTTGCTTTGCACGTTGCTCCTGCTGTGGCAGACTCGGCGCCGTTTCAGACGCGAATTGCAGCGGTTGGGATCCCTGGTGCATCTGGCCATGCCCCTCCACTCCCTGGAACAGATGCTCAGCTTGCTCAGCCGTTATCTTCGCCAACAAGATCTGGATTGGGCCAACCAAAAACAGCAACTGCAAAACTGGCAATACCTGAGTCAGCGGCTCCCTTGGGGATATCTGCGGGTAGACGAAAACAACGTGGTGCTGGAGTGCAATCCTGCCGCCCAGCGCCTGCTGCGCATCAGCCAATGGCAGCCGGGCATCAAGCTCTTGCTGGAATGGGTGCGCTCCTATGAGTTGGATCAGCTCATCGAGGCTACCCGCCGACAGGAGACCGCTGCTCCTGTCCAAAGTCGCGAATGGATTTTCTACCCTTCCGGTGGGGATGGCAAACCGATTCCGCTGCGGGCTTGGGGGTTGCTGCTGCCGCAAGCGCACGTGGCCATTTTTTTGGAAGACCGGCTGGAAGCAAAAATGCTGGCCCAACAGCGGGATCGCTGGGCTTCGGATGTGGCTCACGAGCTGAAAACCCCCCTCACCTCCATTCGCTTGCTGGCCGAAACTTTACAAAGCCGGGTCGATGCCGCTCAAGCAGTCTGGGTGGAACGATTGCTAAATGAAACTCTGCGCCTGAGCCATTTGGTTCAAGACTTGCTCGAACTCAGCGCCCTCAATTTGGGAGCCGCATCCCGCTCCCAATGGCGTTGGGTGGATCTGGCAAGTTTGGTGCGCGAGGCCTGGCAAAGTGTAGAGCCGTTGGCCAAGCCTCGACACCAGGAACTGCACCTGAGCGGATTGTCCCAGATTTACCTCTGGGGAGATGAGCAACGCCTATACCGCCTCATCCTCAATCTCTTGGACAACGCCGTCAAGTATGGCAAGCCCGACTCTCCTATCCATGTGGTGCTTTCGGAGCAGGGATCCCAGGTGCGGCTAGAGGTGTACGACCACGGCCCCGGCCTGCCAGAAGATCAATTTGAGTTGGTCTTTCAGCCCTTTTACCGCACCGACACTGCGCGGGCCCGCAGCAAAGGCGGAACTGGCCTAGGGCTGGCAATTGTGCGACAAATTGTCGAAGTTCACGGGGGCACCATCCAACTGCGCAATCACCCGCAAACCGGTGGGCTGTGGGTTCAGGTGGAACTGCCCCGGAAGCACCTGGATCCCTTGTGAAACCCGCCCGAAGACGCTCGCGTCAGTGGCCCGCAGCCAGAATCTGGACGAGAATCGCCTAAGATTTCCTTTCTTCAGGGCTGTCCATCTCAGGGGTGATCCCCTAGAATTGGGGTAGGTAATCTTTACAGTTCATCTTAAGCAGGCATTCGGAATGGGCACCGACTATCATTCCGCGGACTTGTTGTCCGAACGGGAACTGCAAGTCATCGAGTTGATTGCGGCAGGACTGACCAATCAGGACATTGCGGAACGCTTAGAGATCAGCAAACGCACCGTTGACAATCACATCAGCAACATTTTGAGCAAGACCCGAACGGCAAATCGGGTGGCCTTAGTACGCTGGGCCTTGCAATGGGGAAAGATTTGCCTGGATCAGGTAAACTGCTGCACTTTGGTCGATGACAAAATTGCTTAGTCCCATCCCATTTTGCCGGTCAAGTGTCCAGCAAAGAGTGTTGAGCGGGGGGGTTTTGGTGACTGTATTGCCCAGAAGTTATAGTCATTTCAATGAGGAATGAAACTGTTCCGTTGCAGTGCTTCCTAGCTCTTCTCTCTCTTAGGGAGAGGGATTGGGGGGCTCGCGGAAGTGATGCGGAGCATTTGGGCGACACCGCGGAGTAGTTAGGAAGCGTCTTAATCTAGCTTGAAGTGACTATACTTGAGTTGTTTTGAGCTACGTTGATTGGGTTGTCATACGTGAGCGTCCCCAAGCTGAAACGCTACGCTGTTCGCTACGATTCTATGCCCCTGATGGTTTATCGGGAATTGGCTGCCCATTTGGCTTGTGTTTCAGGGGTGAAAACGGAGCTGGAGTGGAAAAAAAACTCCACCTTTCGCTACCAAGACAGCCAAATAGAGGCATTGCATATTCATCAAGAACCCGATGCCGACATAGAACAAATTAAGCGTATTCTTGACCACTATGGAGCGTGGCAGTATAGCCCCTTAGAAGACTAGCTCTCTCTGCAACCCAAAAGGGATCCCTAGGGATAGGGATCCCCGGATGATTCCTCTGCAAGGTCTGGGAAAAACCAGTTCAGCGAGCAGCTTGGCCTTGGGCAGGCAGGTGCAGCTTACGAGCCAGGCCCAATCTCGCCAACAGCCAAATGGCCCAGTAGGTCATGTCGATCTCCCACCAACGCAAACCGGCCTTAACGCACTTCGGGTCGGCATGATGGTTGTTGTGCCACCCTTCACCATAGGTCAGAATCGCCGCCCACCAAAGGTTACGGGCATTGTCGTTGCTCTCGAAAGTCCGGTAACCCCAGAAGTGGCTGGCCGAGTTGATCAACCAGGTACAATGCAGCAGCAGCACTGTCCGCACAAAGATACCGTACACGACGAATGACCAGCCCCCCAGCAGGTAGAGTATTGCAGCCAACGGCAGTTGCAAAAGCAGAGCATACCTATCCAGCCAGCGGTAGAAGGGATCCCGAGCCAAGTCGGGCGCAAAGGCAGAATACTTCTCAGGGTTGAAAAATTCTTCGCGGTGGTAGATCAGCCAGAGTATGTGGCTCCACCAAAAGCCCTTACGAGCAGAATAGGGATCCTTCTCCTCGTCTTCGGTGAAGGCGTGGTGCTGACGATGGCCGCCCACCCAAAAGATCGGCCCCCCTTGAACGGCCAGGGCACCGAGAGTCGTGAAGACATATTCCAGCCACTTGGGCACCTGGAAGCTGCGATGGCTGAGCAGGCGGTGGTACCCCAAGCAGATGCCTAAGCTGCCGAAACACCAGTGGAGAAATAGGGCTACTCCCAGAGCGGGCCAGGAGAAGAAGAAAATGCCTCCCACCAAAGCCACCACGTGAAAAATGGCAAAGAAGAGCACATGTTCCCAAGCAAACCGAAAGGACTCTTGGGGCTCGGGCCGATTGAGCGGAGCGGGATGATTCAGCGATTGGCGAGAAAAAGAAGTGGTCATGAACCCACAAAACCTCAGAAGAAGAAGTAGACTAGACTGACTAGGAAAGAGCCAAAACACAAAGCCCAAGTTAAGGCAGCCGGATAACAGCGGCCCAACGTGAAAACGGAGTCAAACCCTTGAAGACACCGCCATAGCCAGCGGTGACTTGCTATGTGCTCCGCTGTGATGAACTTGGCTACACAGGAAGAAGAGGAGCAGAGGCAACGCTGCCGACATCCTCTCGCTTGACATTAAGCCTAGCGGTATTCCACCGTAAATGCAAGCGTCACTTGCAGCCCGCCGCAATTCTTCAGGTTTTCTCCTCACTATGGCACGTCCTTCTTCTCGGCAAAGGCTGCTGAATGCGGCTCGGGAGCTGTTCGTTCGTCAGGGCATCACCCAGACCACCACCCGTCAAATTGCGGATTTGGCCGGAGTGAATGAGGTCACCCTGTTTCGGCACTTCGGCACCAAGCAGGGGCTACTCCTGGCCGTATTTGGGGAGCTGGGGGTCTTTTCCGGCATAGCCGATCTGCCTCTGAAGGCGGATCCCGCCCCCTCTCAAGGTTCTGGGTTGCAAGCCATTCTCCTGCGCTATGTCCACACCTGTTTTCGGGCTTTGGCCGATAATCCTGAACTGGTGCGCTCCCTGGTCGGGGAGGCTGGTCTTTATTCTGAGGAGCATCGTCGCGCCTTGCGGATGGGTTTTTCTCAGGCCCAAGAACAGCTGACAGAGTATTTGCGGCGATTTCCCAACTCTGAGTTGCAATCTGTCGAGCCGGATCGCCTTTATGCAGCCGTTGGGGTTTTGCATGTAATGATTTTGGGAGCAGCAATGTTGGCGGTAACTGCCGAGTTGCCTTCCGTTGGCGCCGACGGAACCGAGCCCTCTGTTGAGGGGCAGCTATCGGATGAAAAATCTAAAAAACCAGAGAAAGGCGCCGAAACCGCCAGGATACCCTCCCTCCTGCAAGCCTGCGTGGAGCTGTGGATGGCAGGCGTGACCAGAATGACAGAACCTACGCCGTAGCGCAGCCACCCACAATTGGACAAGGCTCTCCAAGTGCCCTAGGTGGGCATGCGATACAGCTTCTCCCAACGACACACTGACTACGGCCAATAAATAGCCCCAGACCACAGGGATCCCGGCAACCTACAGAACTCCCGTGAGCTCGGAACAAACTCTCTCTGTGTGCAAATAGATGTGCAAACAGGTAGATGTGCAAGTAGAAAAGAGAGGAGGTTGTAAGCCGGGTTCTGTAGTGCAGAGTTGCACTGGCGATCATCCATCTGGGAGTGATGTTGCCATCACCCTCTAGCGGCTCACCACCATCGAGAGCACCCTTCCCCACTTTGGGTACCGTGACCTCGATGCAACCGACAGGGGCGAAGAACAGCCATAGTCCTGCGGCTGCGGCCTTGCTTTCCACCGGGGTTTACCGAGCCAACGCCTCACGACGTTGCTGGTGGGCTCTTACCCCACCTTTGCACCCTTACCTGTGCTGGGATCCCAGCCATCGGCGGTATGTTTCTGTGGCACTATCCTCGCGGTTACCCGCACTGGGCTTTCCCCAGCGGTGTGTTCTTCTGAAAGCCCGGACTTTCCTCATCCCGCTGTCTGGTGGCG
Source organism: Thermostichus sp. OS-CIW-33 (assembly GCF_054059615.1). Taxonomy (NCBI): domain Bacteria; kingdom Bacillati; phylum Cyanobacteriota; class Cyanophyceae; order Thermostichales; family Thermostichaceae; genus Thermostichus; species Thermostichus sp. OS-CIW-33. The sequence continues at coordinate 168,763 of NZ_JBSSCH010000006.1, read as the reverse complement.
ACAGCAAGGACGCGATCGCCTGCCCCTCCTCTCTCTTCAGCTCGATCCTACTGCATCTTCCAAACCTAGAAAATCCCGGAAATCGGTACAAACTCCACTTGATCGGGAATGTTGGGGGCCAGGTGTAAGATTTGCCGGTTCAAATCCATCACCACAGCCGCCACGCTTTCGGTGCGATCCCAGACGGGCAGATGGGGATCCGGATGGCGGCAGATGCAGTGGGGGGCATTCGTCCGGTCTTGTAGGATTTTTTGAAGAGCGACCGCGTCTAGGGTTCCGGTTTGAGCGCTCTGGCGAAGCAAATGATAGGCCCGTTCTAGCCTTGTGGAGGATCCTGTGTGGGGGGGCAGCTCATCTTCTCGCAAGGCCGGATCCAGGAAATGATTGGTGTGGGCGAGGATCCCTCCTTGAGGGAGATGCAGGCCAATTCCTCGTGGACTGATTTCAAAGCTGGTCGCCTTAGCGGGCTGTAGGCCTGTCGCCTGTCCTGTAATACCGGCAACGCTGACACAAGAGGAGGCGGTGTAGGGGTAGGATCCCACCCTCTCTACAGCCTGCTGCCACTCCTCGCACTCCAACAATAAGCGCAACAGCAGATGCACCGGCATTCCCTCGGTTTGCCCATCTAGGGTAGAGCGCAAGAGGTTGAGGGCTACGGCCAACCCTGCTTGATTGAGGCCAATTTTGGCCAGGATCCCAGCTTCGGTCAGGGTGAGGTAGGCAGGGTGGGTATCGGAGTGAACGCGCAACAGCACACAGGCCCTGCGCTGCTCTCCGATCCAATCCCAGGTTTGGGCCAAGTAGGTGTGGTGGGTGGAGGTAACCTGGGGCAAGGCCGCCAGGGTGGTGCATTCTCCCCCATCCGGGTTGGCTTGGGCTGGATCGATGAGATCAATCCCCTTGAATTCATGAGCAGGATCCGGTGGGTGCTGGGGCACCCCGTTTTGGAGATTGTGTTCCAGAGCAGCGGCGCAGTTGGGATGGGATCCCCTGGGAACCGATCTGGATAAAATCTCGGTGCGCAAATTGAGGGCCAGAATCTCGGCAAAACGGAAGCCACTCCCCGCGGCAATGCCTTGGATTTCTTCCAGCAGGTGGGGCACGTGGCGCTCTAGCCAGGGCAGGGATCCCTCTGCTTGGGTCTGGGCCTGCTGCCAGGTGAGACCACAGCGGTAGGCAAATTGGCGGGCGTAACTAGCAATGCTGTGGCGAATGAGTTGGGCCGCCTGGGATCCATACTGTTGGCCTCGTTGTTGGGGATCCCCCTGCAGATGAAGAATGGGGAACATGGTGCTGGTTTGCCCGTGACCTCAATAGGTGGGCAGGGAGGGATCCACCTCACAAGCCCAAGCGTGAATGCCGCCGCTGATGTTATGAACCTGAGTGAACCCGTTGGCCTGTAGCCACCGGCTCATCTGAGCAGAGCGGATGCCATGATGGCAGAGCACAAAAGTTGGCTGATTCGGATCCAGCTCTGTGAGGATCCGTTCCCTCCATTCCTCGTACTGGCTCAAGGGGTAGTTGCGAAAGCCCAGGGCATTTAAATTCACCAGCTCCAGCTCTGCCGGTTCCCGCACATCGATCAATTGCAGAGGGCCGGCCTCGGGATCCCGTAGGTGTTGGGCCATCTGTTGCGGTGTAATGGAGCGGATGGAGAAGGACATCGCCAACTCTGGTCTACAGGGATCCCTTTTCAAGATACACCGGCTCAGTGGCTGCCCTGAGACTGCCCGCAAAGGTTAAGATGTCACCCTGATTTGGGCTTAGCCTGGGTATGGCTGTGCAACGCTTTTTGATCGACACGGATACGGCGGGAGATGATGTTACCTCGCTGCTCTTTGGGCTGCTCTGGCCCAACAGCATCCTACAGGGCTGCCCGCCGGGGTGAGTTTCATTCGAGATCCCTTTGCGGAAGTGCCCAAACCCGCCGATTATGCCAGCATCTGCAGCGGAGATACCCGTCCGCTGTTCTTTATCGGTGTGGATGCTAACCAAAACTACCTGGGGGATACCGATAACAACCCTGCCACCCTCAACTACGGTCTCACCTCGATGCTGAAGCGGGTGGATATGGCCACCTATGAAGTGATTCGCAGCGTGGTGGAAGGCAACTTTAAGGCAACTTTGTCGGCGGCATTCAAACCTTTGGCCTGGAGAACGAGGGTGTGGGCTATGCCCTGGATGAATACAACCAAGCCTTGCTCTCAGCGGATTTGGTGGCTGCTGTGGAAGCGGTGAAGCAAGACATCCTCGCCGGAACCCTCGAAGTACCTGAAGAGCGCTAGATTTTTGAGATTTTTGTTGCCGATTGATTGCGGATCCCTGGCGAAGCCTTGACTAAACAGAGGATCCATCAGAGGATGCTTTTGCTGAGGGCATTGGATCGCAACTTGGCCACCTGCACTTTGACCTCGTGGCAGTTGTTTGCTGCTCTTGTTTGTTGCTGTAACAACCTTAACCGCTAAGCGCTTGTAAGGAGCTTTCCACCTATGCTTGGCCAAGTATCCAAATCTGGTTGGGGGATCTGTTCAGCCTTGCTGCCTCTGTTGGCGGGGGTTGCCCTCGGCTGTGGGGGTGGCGGCGGCAGTTCTCCACCTCTTCCTCCGCCAGGTGGCGGGCCCATCATCCTGAGAGTGGATCCGGCCAGTGGCCCCTTTACCAAACTGGCAGACGCAGTTGCAGAGGCGCAGCGACTTCAGACTGCCACAGCCGGCCTGGAGGTGCTGATCGAGATTTTGGGGACGGGCAGGGAAACTTTGCAAAGCAACCTGGCCCTGGATGGCGGCGATGGCACCAACGGCGGTCGCATTCGCATCACCAGCTCCACCGCCTATGAGATCCTGACCGGGCTCTTTGACGTGATTGTAGCCAGCCAAACCAGCCTGCAGGGGGTAGATGTGGTGCTGGGGGGTGGACGGGTGCAGGTGAACAACGGCACTTTTCAGCCGCGCAAGGTCACCCTCAACGACCCTCGCTCCAACATCTTGGTCAACGGCAATGCTGCGGTTCTAGAGGGAGCCTTGAACCAATTGGCCGAGATTTTGTGCCAGCAATTTTTGGATCCCTGTGTGCAGATCTCCGGAAACAGTCGAGTCAGCGGCATTTCGTCAATCGTTAGCAAAACAGGCGGGGTGGGCATAGGCACAACACCAGGAAGTAACCCAACCCTCGAGAACAACACGATTCTCTTACAAGCTTTAGGGACTTTGGCTGTTCGCTACAGCGACAACTCCGGCGGGATCTTCCGCAACAACCAAATCGAAGGGGATCCACCTACCGCTGGGGCTGGCTTAGTGCTGCAGGCTCGGCAAGCAGGTAGGAGCGGCACTACCGGGATTCAACTGGATGGGGCAGGCTCAATTCCATCCATTCAATCCAACAGGATCGGCGTGGGTGGGATAGCCGGGAGCGTCGGCATTCGCATCTTGCAAGGAACACAAGCCCGTACCCTTTCTGGAAATACATTTCTGGCTCGGGGCGAGGGCAGAGGGATAGCAATTCAAGCGGCCCCCGGCACCCCAGATGTGGTGATTGCAGCCTACCTAGCCGGCAATGCCTTCCAGGGGAACTTTGCTGAGAGAGTTGCTGTGGGACTCTTCACACCCACACCTGAGCCAACGCCTTCTCCCACCCCGACACCTACACCCGTGCCCACACTTAGGCCGACGCCTTCTCCCACCCCGACGCCTACACCCGTGCCCACACTTAGGCCGACGCCTTCTCCCACCCCGACACCTACACCCGTGCCCACACTTAGGCCGACGCCTCCTTCCACCCCGACGCCTACACCCACGCCCATACCTTCTGGCCCAAGGATCACAATCCCTAGCTTACCTGCAGCTGCAACGGTAACTATTACTCAGGCAGACGGCACAGTTATTGCCACTTCCACATCGGTGTCTGGGGATGTCGTCACCTTCCCGGCTCCGTTTATCCTTCCCTTTGGCGGTCAGGTTCGTATCACCCCTGCTGTCCCTTCCCCAGCGCCCATCACAGTGGGAACCATCACCCTTAGCACCTTCGACAACACAACTAACCCTGGCAGCACGACTTATTTCAACCTTGGACCTAGCATTCCCGTAAACTAGCTTTTGTCTGTGTTTAGGCGATTGGTTTTCCTTTGGCTCAAGGTTGCTCAGGCGTGGAAGGCTACCCTTTTGAAATGTGAGGATGCTATGGGTATTTCTGCCGTTTCTTCCCCTGGAGACTTAGCAGTTGCCCTGCCGCCGGGTTTTGATGTCCCTTTGGGTACCTACCATATGGGTGACCCTGCCTTTCGGTTTCCCTGAAGGGGGGTTGGCAAACCTTGCAAGCAGCTTTGGCTCTTAATTTCGTTTTCTTGTTAGAGATTTGCGATGGCTACCTACAACCCTAGTTGCAGCCAGCGTTCTTCGCTAGCCTCCGTGCTTCTAGCCTCCTTCCTAGTAAGAGGGGGCGGCTGCCTGTTCTTTTTCTTCCGAACCCTATGATGAAACTGTTTGAACGTTGCTCCCAGTCAACTGCTTCCATTCGCTTTACCATAACACTTCGCAAACAGTTCGCAGGAGCGGAATTGTCGCCCAAGCCTTTAGCGGGTTAGCCGCCTCAGGGGAATCTGCGGGTAAGTTCACACTCTCTTTGCCCCTAGGGATAGGTCTCTCCACCAGCAATCTAGGCCGTTGGCTGTTCCGACTACTCCACTGCAGCTTTGGCTTCCTTCTCTTTGGCTGCCTTGGCAGCGCGCATTTCCGCCAAAATCTCTTCGGGTCGTTTACCGGCACGCTGGGATCCGGCAGGTAAGTCGTGGGGATCGATCACCCCTTTGGGCAGATAGGCAAACTCCCGCAGTGGGGTCACCATTGGGTCCTCAGTTACCTTGGAGGGCAAACGGCCCATCGCCACCTGATGGTAGTTGAGGTCGTGGCGGTCGTAGGCGGCCAGCTCATAATCCTCAGTTACCGAGAGGCAGTTGGTGGGGCAAAACTCCACACAATTGGCACAGAAAATGCACACCCCAAAATCAATGCTGTAGCTGTAAAGCTCTTTTTTCTTCAGCTCTGGGTTGTAGGCCCAATCCACCACTGGCAGGTCAATTGGGCAAACCCGAACGCAGATCTCGCAGGCAATACACTTGTCGAACTCGAAGTGGATGCGTCCCCGAAAGCGCTCAGAGGGGATCAGCTTTTCGAAGGGGTATTGCACAGTTACTGGGCGCCGACCCATGTGGTCGAAGACAACCCCCATCCCTTGGCCGATGTACTTGGCGGCTCGGAAGGCATCGCCCACATATTCTTTGACACGCTTTAGAAAAGTCATGGTCTATGTTCTCCCTCTCTGGCCTCTTTACTTCTCATTCAACCCCCAAAAAAGGTGGGGAAGGCGAGCTTTAGGGCTGCCGTCAGCAGCAAGTTAACAAAGGATACGGGCAGCAAAAACTTCCACCCCAAGTCCAGCAGTTGGTCAATGCGCACCCGCGGCAAGGTCCAGCGCAGCAGGATGGCCAAGAAGATGAAGATAAAAGCTTTGACCATCGTCATGACAATGCCTAAGGCCGCCGCGCCGATCTGCAAGAAAGGGTTATCCAAAGGAATCCCGGCAAGTGCAGCAATCGTTTCCACCGGCACCACAAACGACCAGCCCCCCAAGTACAGCACTGCCGCAATCAGAGAAGCCAGCAGCAAGTTGGCGTAGGATCCCAGATAAAAGAGGGCAAACTTCATGCCGGAGTACTCCGTTTGGTAACCGGCTACCAGCTCTTCTTCTGCTTCCGGCAAATCGAACGGGATCCGCTCCGTTTCCGCCAGAGCCGAGATCAGGAAAATGACAAAGCCAATGGGCTGCCGCCAGACGTTCCAGCTCAGAATGCCCAGGCCACTCTGCTGTTCCACGATCCCCACCGTGTCCAGACCGTTGCTCATCAGCACCACGGCCAACACTGACAGGGCCAGCGGCAGTTCGTAGCTGATCGATTGAGCTGCCGCGCGTAGCCCACCCAGCAAGGAGTACTTGTTATTGGAACCGTAGCCCGACATCAACAAACCGATGGGTTGCACGCTGGAGGTGGCGATCAGGAAGAACACGCCAATGGCAATGTTGGAGATCAATAGGTTCTGGCCAAAGGGAACCACCAGGTAGCACAAAAAGACGGGCAGGAAAACCAATATCGGCCCCAGCGTAAACAAGACTGGGTCGGCCAAGATGGGCAGAACATCTTCTTTGGTCAGCAGCTTGATGCCGTCGGCAATCGGGATCAGCACCCCCTGAGGGCCAGCCATGTTGGGGCCAATCCGCTGTTGGGCTGCTGCCGAGATCTTGCGCTCCAGCCAAGTCATGACCATCACCCCCAAGGTGGCGGCGATGATCAGCAGCAACATCGGCAGGGGCATCCAGAGGGCATGGGCTGCACCTGCTCCCAAGCCTAGGTTCTGTAGGGCAGTCTCGAAGCCAAGTTGTAGGTCGATACCAGCGTTTGTCATGGGGGTGAGTAGCTCCCTAGAGATGGCGGGTTGGGTAGGGTTTGGGATCCCTGTAGCTAAGTTTTCCCGTTGGGATCCGATTGGGGGGGACGGTTGCGGCGGCGTAGCTCCTGCTGGATGATGGCCTGAAGGCGAGCATCAGATAGCTCTTCCGCGCGGCGGCGCCTTTCCTCTTGGTACTTAGCCCATTGCTTGGGGCCGATAACCGCAGCAATGACAGACACAATCAACAGCGGCAGAACCAAGATCGCCCAGGCCATCGCCTTTGTCCTCGCTTTCCGTAAGTATCTTAGCGATTCCTAGCGATCCACCTCGCCCATGATGATGTCAATGCTGCCGAGGATGGCGATCATGTCGGCTACCTTCATGCCGCGAATGAGCTGAGGCAACACTTGCAAATTGACAAAGCCGGGGGGACGGATCTTCCAGCGCCACGGGCAGACGTTGTCGTCACCCACGATGTAAATGCCCAGCTCCCCCTTAGCGCTCTCCACCCGCACGTAGGCTTCCCCCTTGGGGATCTTGAAGTTGGCCGAAGGCTTTTTGCTGATGAACTGGTAGTCGCCTTTGTTCCACTCCGACTTCGGCCCCTCCAGCATGCGCTTGGCTTCTAGGTTTTCAAAGGGGCCGCCCGGCAGAGCCTTCACCGCTTGCTGCACGATCTTGCAGGACTCGCGCATCTCTTTCATGCGCACCCGATAGCGGGCTAGGCAATCCCCTTCGGGATAAACGGCCACCTCCCAGTCGAAGTCGTCGTAGCATTCGTAGTGATCCACTTTGCGCAGATCCCAGTTGACGCCACAGGCCCGCAGCATGGGGCCGGACAGCCCCCAATTGATGGCATCCTGCTTGGAGATGGTGCCCACCCCTTCCAGCCGTCGGCGGAAGATGGGGTTGTCGGTCACCAGCCGTTCGTACTCATCCACTTTGGGCAAGAAATACTCGCAAAAGTCTAGGCATTTTTCCGTCCAGCCGTAGGGCAAGTCCACCGCCACGCCGCCCACCCGGAAATAGTTGTTGTTGATCAAGCGCATGCCGGTGACGGCTTCAAACAAGTCTAGGATCCACTCCCGCTCCCGCATGGCGTAGAGGAAGGGGGTTTGGGCGCCCAAATCCGCCAAGAAGGGACCAAACCAAAGCAGGTGGTTGGTGATGCGGGTCAGCTCCAGCATGATCACCCGTAGGTAGCTGGCCCGTCTGGGCACGCTGATCCCGGCCAGTTTCTCAACGGCATTGACGGTGATGGCCTCGTTGAACATGCCGGCCCCGTAGTCCCAACGGGAGACGTAGGGCAGGTATTGCACCACCGTGCGGTTTTCGGCGATTTTTTCCATGCCGCGGTGCAAGTAGCCAATCACCGGTTCGCAATCGACAATGTTTTCACCGTCTAGGGTGACCAGCAGGCGCAAAACCCCATGCATGGAGGGATGGTGCGGCCCAAAGTTGAGCAACATCCGGTCGGTACGGGTCTCGATCATGGGCATGGGCATAGCCGCCGCCTCCGCAACTGAAGAATGTTTATGGTCTGCAACATTTGCAGTATAGCGGTTTTCTTCTGCCTTCTCGGGATCCCATGCCATCAAGGATCCCAATCCTCGATATTGAAAATCTCCAGGGGAACTCAACTAGAGTGAGAGAAAAAGGAGGGAGACCGATGGCTATATCCCGTTCACCCGCGAATGGCCCATCCCGGAGAGAGCAGCAACATCCGCAGTATGCCACCGACCGGGCTGTGCTCGATGAGCTGATGGTGCAGGCCCAGGAGAGGCCCCTCTCGGATTGGGTACTGGCGGAAGTTGCCCGTTTGCGCATCCGTTACCACGGCTTCCCCGGCGCCTGGGATCTGCAGCGGGATTTGGATCAAATCCTGGAACAGTGGGGCCTGAGCGAAGAAGAGCTGTTCGCCCGGACTCGCCAGATCCATGCCCGCGGCCAGGTGTACGACCGCAGCTTTAGCACGCGAGACGACTGGGCCTAGTGGAGGGTTTGGGTCGGGATCCCTTACCCCCCTGAGAGAGGGGAGTTTGCCGGTTGTTCATGAGACGTGAAGCTGCTCGGCAAAGACAGGATCCAAAGGCACATCCAGGGCGGCAATCACCTTAGTCCAGAAGTTCATAAAGCCAATCCAAGCCGATAGCTCCACCAGATCTTCATCTGACCAAATGGCTTTTAGCTGGGCAAAGAAGCTATCGGTCACCACCATGCTGGGCACGGTCATCCGCTCAGCGTACTCGATGGCCAGCTTTTCCGCCTCGGTGTAGAGGGTGCTGGTGCGGGCCTGGGCCACCGCCGCAATTTTGGCAGGGGAGGCGCCGTACTTTTGCGCCTGCAGGGTGTGGTAGGGAAGGCAGTAGTGGCGGCAGCCGTTGATTTGGGCAATGCGGATGCTGACCAGCTCCTTCAGCTCTTCAGGCAAGTTGGGGTTTTGGGTGTGCAGCGCCCCGTAGAGGTTCATCACGGCTCGCATCAGTTGGGGCTTGTGGGCCATCACCTGCAGGGGGTTGAGGGCGGTGCCGTAGGTTTTTTCCAGGCTTTCGTAAACCTTTTGCAGTTGCTTATCGGCTTTCTCTGGGGTAACAGGAGGGATCCGCATGGACAGTCTGTAAAATTGCAGCATTCTCGACTTTAGCGCGTCTGGGGGATCCGCCCAAGCCTGAGGGGCGCTTCACGGTCTGGGGGAGGGATCCCTTCTCCCGTTGAGAAGGGGGCCTTGGTCTTTTGGTTTCGTTCCAGACACTCCTGCAGGGCTTGCAACCTGTCAAGGATTGCCCAAGGATTGCTCAACGGCTTCCACCTGCTGCTGGGTGGCTGTGGCCCCTTGGTTGAGGGTTTGCTGCAGTTGATCCCGAGATTGGTAAATCTGCAGCGGCCCACCTTGAGGGATCCCTTGCTGGGCAGCTTCTGGGCTGGCTTGCTCTGGTCTCGGCTCCGAACTCAGCGGGTTGCGATAGAGGCGGTTAACCAGCAAAAATCCCACCAGCACCACAGCAGTTGCCACCAAAAGCCGAACCATACTCGGATCCCTTGCAAGCATCTGGTTCTAGAATGCCCAAAAAGAGGAGCAGGTATCCGATGTCGGGCAAAGTTGTGCAGGCTTCCCAGCCGGTACGGGTTGGCATTGGCGGCCCGGTGGGATCTGGAAAAACCGCTTTGGTGGAAAAGCTCTGCTTGGCGCTGCGGGACCACCTGTCTTTGGCGGTGGTGACCAACGATATCTATACCCGCGAGGATGCCGAGTTTTTGGTGCGGGCCAAGGCCCTGGAGGCAGAGCGGATCATTGGCGTAGAGACCGGCGGCTGCCCCCACACCGCCATTCGGGAAGATGCCTCCCTCAACCTAGACGCCATTCAGGAGCTGGAGCGCCGCTTTTGCCCCCTGGATCTCATCTTGGTGGAATCGGGGGGGGACAACTTGGCGGCTACCTTCAGCCCGGAGCTGGTGGACGCCTGCATTTACGTCATCGACGTGGCCGAAGGGGACAAGATCCCGCGCAAAGGCGGGCCGGGGATCACCCGCTCCGACCTGCTGGTGATCAACAAGATCGATCTGGCTCCCTATGTGGGAGCAGACTTGGGGGTGATGGAACGGGATGCCCGTCGCATGCGGGGAGATAGGCCCTTTGTCTTTACCAACCTGCGCACGGGTGAGGGGCTGGAGCAGGTTCTCAGTTGGCTGGAGCGGGAGGTGCTGTTTCGCCCCATCAAGGCCGACCCCCCCTCGGTGAGCCGCCTGTGAACTTCGGTAAGGCCATCTTGAAGGCAACCCGCCGAGGCGACCATACCCACATTTGGGAGTATTCTCAGGCTCCCTTGCAATGGCTGGGATCCCCTGGGGAGCCACCTGTGTACTACCTGCGCAACCCCAACGGCGGCCTGCTGGGTGGGGATCGCCACCGGATCGAGATCGGGCTGGGGCCAGGCTCGGCGCTGGAAATTCGCACCCAAGGGGCAACGCGGCTGCATCCCGGCTTGATTCGTCAGCAGGTCAGGGTCAAGCTGGCCTCCACCAGCCAATTGATCTGGATCCCTCACCCGACCATTCCGGGGGCAGGGGCAGACTTTCGCCAGCAGGTGCAAATTGAGCTGGATCCCACAGCCCGCCTGGCCTATGCCGAGATCTGGACTGCCGGACGGCTGGCCATGGACGAACGCTGGCAGTTTGAACATCTTGCCAACTGCTTGCAAGTTTGGGTCACTGCTGGGATCCCATCCTCCCCCGAGGGGAGAAAACTCTGGCTGCAGGAACACATAGACCTGCACTTTCCCCATCGGCAGGTCTCCGCCGCGTCAGTGCTGGGATCCCATCTCTGTTGGGGATCCCTGTACTTGCTGGGGGATTGGCCGGAACCCACTTGGCTGACCGTTCACATCAGCGGAACGGAGTCCCCATACTGGCTGGTCAAGTCTCCGGATCCCATCTGTAAGGGTTGGATTCTGCGCCAGGTGGGGCCACAGGCAGAGGCCATTTGGCGGCATTTTGGCCAGGTTGCACTACAGCTTGCTCGAGCTAAGGGTGGCTCACCCCAGGGGTGGTAGACTAAGGCTGACTCAAACCAACCGGTTGACCCAAGGCCGGGACGGAGTCCTTTGAACGCTGCTCAACGGATTCTCAGACGCTCTGTCCTCAGGGGGCGAAGTCGCTGGCTGCTCCTCTACGAGAAGGGGATGGCCCTGCTGGCCCTGAGCAACCTGTGCTTGGTGCTCTTCGACATGAGCTACGTGCCTGGGCGAGATTTTTGGCTCCAGGGTCGGGTGCAAATTTTTGGCGCCTTTGGTCCTCCCATTCCGCTGCCGATTCTCTCCGAAGAAACCAGCCGTTCCCCGGTGACCGACCTATACGATCCCATCAAAGGTATCGAGCCCAACCCCGAAACCCAGCGCTACTTGGCCTTGGTGGATGAGCTGCGCCAGGTTACCCTGCGGTTTGGCGTGGAGTCGGAAGCGGCAGCACCAATCCTGGCCCGCTTGCGGGAGCTCAGCGACGAGATGATTGAGACCAATCCCTTTCAGGGCGCCAACAAAACTGGCCAGTTTGTGCGTATCCTCAATTTGATGCGGGAGCACATCCCAGAAGCCGACTCTGCCAGAGCCGCCTTTGCCCGCTTTTGGACTGCTGAGTACTTGGCCAGCGCCGATCCCGCAGATGGAATTGAATTTTTCCAGACCCGGCTGCGCCCCCTCTTCGAGACCAACTATTTCCGCCCCATTGGTGAGAGCGGTAACCCTGTTGACTTTTTCCCGGTGCTGGATTTTCCCTTCGTGCTTCTGTTTGGGCTGGAATTTTTGCTGCGCACGGTGGCCATCAGCCGCCGCTACACCGGCGTCAATTGGCTGGATGCCATGCTCTGGCGTTGGTACGATGTGCTGTTGCTGCTGCCCTTTTGGCGCTGGCTGCGGGTGATCCCCGTCACCATCCGGCTGGGACAAGCACAGTTGCTGGATCTGGAGCGGGTACGCGCCCAGGTGAGCCAGGGCTTTGTTACCAACTTCGCCGAGGATCTGACGGAAGTCATTGTCGTGCGGGTGATCAACCAAATCCAGGTATCCATTCAGCGGGGATCCCTGCCCCTGCTGCCGGCAGCGCGTACCCAGCGCGACTACATTGATATCAACAACACCAACGAGCTGGAGGCGATTGCCAACCTGGTTTTTCGCATTGTTCTCTACCGCGTTTTGCCCCAGGTGCAACCGGAATTGCAACAACTGCTCCGCTACAACCTGGATGGCCTGCTCAAGCAGTTGCCTGCCATGCAAACTCTAGAACAGCTTCCCGGCCTGGGATCCCTGCCTGGCCAACTGACGGAGCGCCTGGCCAACGAGCTGACCACCACCACCTACAAAACCCTGACGGGCAGTTTCGAGGATCCCGTCGGCTCCAAGCTGGCAGCGCAACTGATGCAGCGGTTTGGTGAAGTCTTGGCACGAGAACTCACCCAGGAGCACGCTTTGGAGGAAATTCGCTCTCTCCTGCAAGACTTGCTGGAAGAGATCAAGATCAACTACGTCGAGCGGCTATCCCACGAGGATCTGGAGGAGGTGATGGAGCAAACCCGCCAGCTTCGGCAAAAGGCCCAGCAACTGGAGAAAGACCGCCGCCGATAGAGTTCGGGGGATTGGTTGACGAGGTTTCGCCAGTTCAGTAGGATAATGGTTCCAAGTCGGGCGAGTGGCGAAACTGGTAGACGCACCGCACTCAAAATGCGGCGGGAAACCGTGTCGGTTCGAATCCGACCTTGCCCATGCTCCTCAAATCTGTAGGGCTCGCCGCTTTCTGTGTTTGGTAGGTTGATCCGTCTTGCCTCTTCTCACAGGGGTTTGGTGATAGAACCAGCCAAGCCCTTCTGGAGCAGGGTGCCGGCGGGACGGAGTCCTTAGATAGGGCAGCCAGAATCGGGCTCATCCTGCATCCTAGAGATGAAGCTCTAGCCGCTAAACTGGGGAATCATGGATGCAACTTTGGAATCTTTCTTTGCCTCTGCCACCCGAATTGGGCTAGGTCTGGCAGGCTTGCTGGCTGTGCTCACCCTGCTGGCCTGGATCCGCAATTGGCCCTTGAAGTTTGCGCTGGTGGGCTACACGGCGTTTGCGCTGGTTTTAACAGCGGGATGTTTTGCCCTCAGCTTGGGGCCGATCTTTCGCTCCCGCATTCCCGGTGCTGCCCCCTACACCACCGTCTATGACCAAGGGGCGGATCGAGCGGTTATTGCTGTCAGCCCGGATATCACCCCAGAGCAATTGATCCTCACCCTGAAGCAGGCGGCCAGCGATTTGGGATCCCCGGGCCGCTTCTCCACCGGTTCGCCGGTGTTCACCTTGCGGGCCCGCACCGTCATCCATCCCGAGCCGGGAGTTTCCGAGCCGTTGCTCTTGGGCACGCTGCAACAGCCGTTGGGAAAGCGCCTGCGCACCCCAGAAGAACAACAGCAGCAGCAGATCCATCTGGAGGAAGAGGCCTTTGCCCGGCTGCGGAAGTTGGCCCAGGGTCAGGCTTCTGCCGCCTTGTCTGCAGAGGGAGCGGAAGAGCCAACCACCGGGATCCTACTTGCCCAGTCTTGAGCGCTGAGCCAGCGGCGCAGATCCTGTCCCACCCGGTCGGGGATCTCCCAGGGAAAGAGATGAGCCACGTTGGGATAGACAATGCAGGTGCAGTGGGGCAGGGCGCGGGCTGTGGCCAGGCTGCTGTTGGCGGTGATGTGGCGATCCCGCTCGCCGGCCATAAGCAGTACCGGGATGCGAATTCGGTGCAGATCTCCCTCGCGGTTGTAGCCCCGTTGCAAAGCGGCGCGCAGAGCTTGGCGAGCCTGGGGGGAGGTGTGCAGATAGGCGGGCAAGGCCATGTGCGCCAAATACCGATAGGCCGTTGGGGTCTGTTGCTGCATCAGGTAGCGGTAAAGGGAGCGACGGCCAAAGGTCTCGATGTTCCATTCCCAGCCGGGCCAAAGCCAGTTGAGCAGCGAGGCAACGCCGGTGTTGACCTGATCCCAAAAATCGGTGGGGGGATGGTTGCTGCGGGGGCAGGCGGCACTGGCCACCAAGACCAAACCCTTTACCCGCTGCGGCAGCCGCAAAGCCAACTCCAGGGCCAGGATCCCGCCCAAGGACCAGCCCAGCACCAGACACTCCTGCCAGCCCAGGCGATCCAGCAGCCGCTCCAAGTCCTCTAGGTGATCCTGCATCTCAAAGGGATCCGTCACCTGGGAATGCCCGTAGCCACGCAGATCTGGCGCCACACAGGGGTGGATCCCCGCCACTGCCTCTGCAAATACCGCCATGCAGTCGGCATTGCCCGGATGGCCGTGGAGCATCAAGATTGGGAGAGAGGGGATCCCTTTTCCCCAAGTACGGTAGTGGAGCTGCAGGCCCATCGCGTCAGCAGTGCAGTTCCCGACTGCTGTAGGCATAACACTCTGGATAGCATCTAGACAGCAGGGTTAGGCGCTGGCCGCCTTCTTCGGAGTGGGCTGGAGCTTTACCCCGTTGGGAATGCAAATTAAGTTTTGATCCAGCACCTGCACAAACCCTTTCGAACGCAGGGATCCCAGAAGACGAGTCACCGTCACGCGGGTGGCCCCAATGGCATCCCCAATCTGGGCATGGGTAAGGGGCCAGGGGAGATACATCCCTTGTTCACAGGGCTGTCCATACTCTTCGATCAACAGGCTCAAGAAGCCCTTGAGGCGATCGATGGCGCGCCGTTGGCCCAGATTTCCCAACCATAGCAGCTTCCGTTGCAGTTGCTGGCGGAAGTTTTCCTGAATCTTCTGGTGCAGATAGGGCCACTGCTCCAGATCCTGCCAGTAAAACCACATCACCGTGGTGCGATCGGCGTGGGTGCAGGCTTTCAACTCAAAGCGCTCTGGGTTGCTCAGCTCAAAAGGAAATCCAGCCGTGATGAACCCAACAAAGACCTCCCGCCGCTCTGGAGTTTGGCTGACCAGGCGCACCACTCCCTCTTGGGTGATGTACACCAATCCCGGACGAGTGGGAATGCGCACGTCTTTGGGAAAGGTGCGACAGCGGTAGTGCTCCTCGGCCCACTGGCAAAGCTCACGCCATTCCTGAGCCTCTGTTGCCGATGTGATGGAAACAAGTGACATGAGATCAACTTCCTGTCGCTCGAGCGACCTGATGGGTTTTACAGACTTTCCAGCTTTACCCGGCTGTAGGCTATGCAACGCTTCCGCGTTCGCGCCGGCGGTGCGGAGCACCTACACGTCAACGGGACGGAGTCTTAGGAAGATGGGGATGGAGAAACAGCAAGATACACACAAGAAGGCAAATACAAAGAGGAAGGAAACCGCAGGGTTTACTTTACCTTAGCTTCATAATGGCACTTGACCTCATAGGGTGACATTGTGTTCCTACTGATATTGTTCAAAAGGCTACGTCCAATAATAACCCCAAGAAGCCGTAAATTTTCAGATTCTGCCGCTGAACTCGGCTACCTGGGGGATCAGCGCAGATCATTGGGTCAGACTGGTGTATGTCTAAGGGCGGGTGTGGGGTGGCTGGGATGAATATTCTCATCAGCAACGACGATGGCATCCAGGCGGCAGGGGTGCGGTGTTTGGCGGCAGCGCTGGCCCAGCTGGGGGGGCACCAGGTAACGGTGGTCTGTCCGGATCGGGAGCGCTCGGCCACCGGCCACGCCCTGACGTTGCACAAGCCGCTGCGGGTGGATCCGGTGCGGGAGGGATTTCCTCCAGAAGTGCAGGCCTGGGCCTGTTCGGGCACCCCTTCCGACTGTGTCAAGTTAGGTCTGGACGGGCTATTGGATCGTCCTCCCGATTGGGTAATTTCCGGCATCAATCAGGGAGCCAATCTGGGCACGGATGTGCTCTACTCCGGCACCGTCTCGGCGGCAATGGAAGGGCTATTGGAAGGGATCCCTAGCCTGGCAGTAAGCTTGGCCAGTTTTACCCATCAGGATTTTCAACCAGCGGCCCAGGTGGTGCTGAAGCTACTGGAGAAACTGAGCCTGAAACCCCTGGGGGAGCCGATGCTGTTGAACATCAACGTGCCCCCCCTAGCGCTGGCTGAAATACGCGGCATGGTCTTGGCCCGCCTGGCCTGGCGCAAGTACACAGATCTCTACGAGAAACGGGTGGATCCGCGCGGCAAGGCCTACTACTGGCTAGCTGGAGAGGTGGTGGAAGAGGAGGTGGATCCCTGTTCGGACGTGCGGGCGGTTGCTGAGGGCTATGTGTCGATTACGCCCCTGCAGCCGGATCTAACGGCCTACGCGGCCTTCGATAGCCTACAGCGCTGGGGCCTCTCAGCCTTTGGCTCATGAATTTTAAGCCGGTGAGCTGGGGTCAGCGCCGAACAATGTCATCCCCTCCAAATTTTGGGTCGAACTCGGCGGGAAAGCGGGTGTTGGCACTGTAGATTGCCCCTTCCAGAAAAGCGCTCTTTAGGTTGTCCATCGACAGATTGGCCCCTCGCAAATCCGCCCCCGTTAGATCCGCCCCACTTAGGTCGGCGCCACGCAAATTGGCCCCACTCAGGTTGGCCTCGCCCATCATAGAGGAGACTGCGTAGAAACTCCCGTCAGCGCCAGCAATCGTTTCGCCACCCCTTCGGCAACCGGCATGACCGACAGTCGCGTGCCCCGTCGTACTACTTCCAGCTCCTCTGGGGTGAAGGTGTCTCGCAATTCAGCCAAAGGGATCAATCGCCCAAAGGCTGAGACAAACCGCACTCGCACCGTATGCCAGCGGGGATCCTCGCGGTTAGATTTGGGATCATAGTAGGGGCTGGCAGGGTCGAATTGGCTGGGATCCACCACCTGGGTTTCCAGGATCTCCATCAAACCGGCAATTCCGGGTGGCTCGGCATTGGAATGGTAGAAAAAGGCGCGATCCCCAGGCTGCATTGCCTTCAGATAGTTGCGGGCTTGGTAGTTGCGCACGCCATCCCAAAGGGTTTGGCCCTCCCGCTGCAAATCCCAGATGCTATAGATGCTGGGCTCAGATTTCATCAGCCAATAGTTCATGGGGCACTAAGCTCTGGGAGCAGATAAAAGGGAGCAACGGGCAGCAAACTCGACAAAGTTTTGCAACATCTGCAAGCCAACAGGGCCCGACTTTTCGGGGTGAAATTGGGTAGCAAACAAGGTGCCGCGGGCAATAGCGGCTACACAGGTTTGGCTGCCGTGTTGGGTGGTAGCAGCCACCCAGCTTGGGTCATTGGGCACTGCGTGGTAGGAGTGGACAAAGTAAACCCAGCTTTGATTCGGGATCCCTGCCCAGAGGGGAGAGTGGGCTTGGGTGAGTTGCAGTTGATTCCAGCCCATGTGAGGGATGCGCAGGCCCGCCTCTGGCCGAAAGCGCTGCACCCGTCCAGGCACAATGCTCAGCCCTGGCTCTGTTCCCTCTTCGCTGCTTTCGAACAAAACTTGCAGCCCAAGGCAAATGCCTAAAAAAGGCTGTTGCCGCTCCACAGCTTCCCGGATCGCTTTCCCAAAGCCCCGCGCCCGCAGCTGCTGTATGGCTGGGTCAAAGGCCCCATCGCCGGGCAGGACAATGCCGTCAAAAGCCGCTAGTCCAGTTGGCTCTGTTACTAGCTGCACCTCAGCTCCGGCCCGCTCCAGCCCTTTGCAAGCCGAATGCAAGTTTCCGGCATCATAGTCGATTACCGCCAGGCGCACAGCTCCCATGGGATCCCTCCTCGTGAGGAGTTTCGGAGTCTATCAGTATAGTGGTTCTATCCCGTTTGAGCTGACCCATGGCTGTGGCAACGGCTTTGCACAATCCCACTCCGACCGATACTGCTCTGCAATGCTGCCGCGACCAGGTTGATTGGCCTGAAGCAGCTTACCTGCACATCCCTTTTTGTCGGCAGCGCTGCCACTACTGTGATTTTGCCACGGGCTTGGGCACCCGAGAGTTGATAGAAACTTACGTGCAGATGCTCTGCCGGGAGATCGGCGGCGCCTACCGCTACCGCCATCTGGCCGGGGATCCCAGACCGTTGACCAGCATTTTTTTCGGGGGTGGCACCCCTTCTCTGCTGACGGTGGAGCAAGTGGGGCGGATTTTGAACGAGCTGAAAGAGAGGATCCCGTTTCATCCCGACTGCGAGATTTCTCTGGAGGCCAACCCCGGCACCCTGACGCGGGAGCAGTTGGCGGGCTACCGGGAGCTGGGGGTCAACCGCATCAGCCTAGGGGTACAGGCATTTCAGCCAGAGCTGCTGGCCGCTTGTGGTCGCCTGCATGGAGTGGAGGAAGTTTACGAAGCCGTGGCCGACTTGCAGGCGGCGGGCTTTGAGAATTTCAACCTGGATTTGATCTTTGGGCTGCCCTACCAGACTTTGGAACACTGGCAGCAGTCTCTACGAGCTGTTCTTGAGATTAACCCCACCCATGTCTCCGTCTATGATCTGACGATTGAACCGGGAACCCGCTTTGGTCGGATGTACCGACCGGGAGCAGCACCTTTGCCCAGCGAGGAAACCACAGTTGCCATGTACCTAATGGCGCGGGAGCTGCTCACCGAAGCGGGCTACATCCACTACGAAATCTCCAATTTTGCCCGCCCCGGCTACGCCTGTCGCCACAACCGAGTGTACTGGAAAAATCGCCCTTACTTTGGCTTTGGCATGGGATCCGTCGGCCACGAGGGGGGACGGCGCATTCAGCAGCCCAAAACCCTTTACCACTACTTCGAGCAGGTGAAAGTCGGAGTCCACCCTCTCCCTCCTGAAGCATCCCCAGAGGAAGTTTGGATGGATACTTTGATGTTGGGGTTGCGTCTAAAGGAAGGTCTGGATTTGTGCCATTTACAGGAGCGTTTTGGCCACCCAAAGGTCGAGCAAGCTTTGGAGAGGCTGGATCCCTATTTTGAGAAGGGATGGGCCAGTTGTGAGGCAGGCCGGCTACGGCTGATTCCGCCCGATGGCTGGCTATTTTCCAATGAGATTCTCAGAGACTTGCTGGCTTGATTCCGACGGTTACTTTCACAAGATTTCTCACCAGAGCCCCCTATCCCAATTGGCCGAAAACTCAAGCTTTGAGGAGCGTAGGCCATCACCATTTCCAGCAGCCATTAAACCCAACATTTCACAGATCCTGAGATCTCTAATCTTGCAAGAGGGGTTGAGGGGAAAGATACGGAAGCCCAGAGGATCCCTATCGATAGTTGACAAATTGCAGCGCCACCGGGTAGTCCTGCTGCCTAAGCATTTGAATGACCGCCTGTAGCTCGTCTTTATCCTTGCCGGAAACGCGCACCAGATCCCCTTGAATGGCGGGCTGCACCTTCTTAAAGTTGTCGCGGATTTGCTTGGCGATCTGTTTGGCCAGCGTGGCATCAATGCCCTTTTTCAGGTGAACCACCTGGCGCACTCGGTTGCCGCCGGCGCTCTCCGGCGGTTGAAAGTCGAAGATCTTCAGGGATAGACCCCGCTTGGCCGCTTTGGTGAGGAGCAGATCCCGAATGGAGTTGAGGGCCATGTCGTTGGCGGTGGTGATGGTCAGGGATCCCTCCTCCAGCTCAATTTCCGTCTGAGTATCCTTGAGGTCGTAGCGCTGTTTGATCTCCCGTCGGGCTTGATCCACAGCGTTCACCAGTTCCTGCCGATCGAAATCACTGACGATATCAAATGAGTAGGTAGAGGCCATAAACCTTATCTTCGCTATCGTTCAGTATCTTAAGCCCTCAGCCAAGCAGGGATCCCTAACTCTCGGAGAAGCTACAACAGGTAGAAGGATCCCAGTCCAGATTTGCGGAGAAGCAGGATGGCCGATGTTGTTTTAATTACAGGCGCCTCTGAAGGCATCGGCAGAGCTACTGCCTTTGCCTTTGCCCGTGGGGGTTACCGATTGGCGCTGGCTGCCCGCACTGCCGAAACCCTGAAGCAAACGGCCATCGACCTGGAGCAAAGCCTAAATGCCGAGGTCTTGGCCGTTCCCACCGATGTCACGCAGCCAGAACAGGTGCAAAACCTGGTGGAGAGAACCCTAGAACGCTATGGCCGCATCGACTGCCTGATCAACAACGCCGGCATCTGCATGAGTGGCCCTTTTTTGCAAACCACCCCGGAGCACTGGCAGGCTCTGATGGCGGTCAATTTTTGGGGCTACCTCCACACCATTCGAGCCGTGCTCCCCGACATGTTGAAGCGCAAAAAAGGTCAGATCATCAACGTGGGATCCATTGGCGGCAAAATGCCCCTGCCCCAGATGAGCGCCTATTGTGCCAGCAAGTACGCGGTCAGTGGGCTGACGGAGGCGCTGCGTCTGGAACTGCAACCCCAAGGGATCCAGGTGATCGGCGTCCATCCGGGCATCGTCAGCAGCAATTTCCTCAAGCGAGCCATTTTTCTGGATGAGGTGGGGCCAGAGTCCTCTCCCGATGGCCACTCCCAAACCTCAGGTGGCAAAGCCCGCGAGCAAATGCAACAGGCGCTGGAGAGTTTCTGGGCCAGCCAGCCGGAAGAAGTTGCCGAAGCCATTTGGGACGCCGCTCGCCAGTCCAAGTCAGAGGTGGTGGTGGGCATGGCCCAATGGGCGGTAGGAGCTTACACCCTCTTCCCCGGATGGGTCGGCTCACTGCTCCAGAATGTTCCTCGCTAGGTCAGGTTCTTGGGTGCTGGATAATAAGCGGTTTTGCAGACCCAGCAACAGCAGGAAGAGGGCTAAACTTGGGTATAGTTTGAGGTACCGTTAAACACTGGTATTGGCAGCGGAAGTATGGTTGAATCTGTGCCTTCTCCTTCCGGTACCCACCAGCACATCTTGATCGTGGAAGACCGAGATGGCCGCCGTACCCAGGTGCTGGGATCCGCCAAATACTTCATCGGTCGGGACTTGGCGAACGACATCTGTCTCAACTCTCAGTATGCCTCCCGCTACCACGCCATGCTGCTGCGGATTCCCGCCGAGCGAGAGGGAGAATATTGCTACCGCATTTTGGATGGGGATCTGGAAGGTCGCCCCAGCACCAATGGCTTGTTGATCAACGGCCAGAAATTGACCACCCACCAGCTCAAGTCGGGGGATGTGATCACCTTTGGCCCCGATGCCAAAGCCACCTACAAAATTGTTAAGGCTCCCTAGGCCCAGATCTCTGCAGAGCGTGCAATCGCCCCCCAATCAACAGCAGCAAAGCCAGCACCAAGGCCATCTCCGACAGCAAGGTCGCTAGGGCCGCCCCCTGCCAACCCCACCTTGGGATCCAAACCGCATTCAAAAGCCCATTCAGCCCCAGAGCCATCAGTTGCAGACGGCTGCGGGGCTTTTGCAACCCTGCCCCGGTGAGCAGGTGAGATAGCAAAAGGTGGATCCCTTCCAGCAAAATGACCGGGCTGAGCCAGCGCAGGATGAGGGCCGTTTCCCGGTAAGCCGATCCCAGCACCCAGGGGATCCCGTAGGATCCCAGGGCCAGCCCCAGAGCAGCCAAACTGCCGTAGCCCACCACCCAAGGGGAAAGGTGACAGGCGTAGCGCCAGCCTTGTGGGAGTCCTTTTTGGCCTTGGCGGCACAGCTCGGCAAAATGGCTGGTGAGCAGAGCAATCATCGGCGTTTGCGAGAAGTTGATCACCCGGTAGGCAGCGCTGTAAAGACCCCCCGCCGCTGCTGAGGCCAAACGGGGCAAGAGCAGCTTATCCAAATCGGTGAAGGTTTTCACCGCGGCCAGCCCCACCGCAAAGTCCCAGCCCGCTATCAGCCGTTCCCGCAGATCTCGCCAGCTCAGGGCCAAGGGGGGAGAAGGCTCGCTCCACCGCCCCATCCCCCTCGCGATCAGCAGCAGCACGACCAACACCATCAGGCCGTACAGAACAGCCCATTGCACCAGGGATCCCCAGCCTAAGGCCACCGCCAGCAATACTGCCCCCAATCGCCCCAGCGCCATGCCCGTGTCGATGAGGGCTACGCCGGCAACCTGCTCTCGCCCAACCAGGATCCCTCTGTACACCTCTGGCACTGCGACGAACAGCAGATCGCTCAAGAGCAATACCCCCACCACCGCTGCCGGCGTCCCGGCCAGCCAAACGCTCAAGAGGGGCCACAACACCAGCGCCATCCCCCCACAGCCCAATCCCGCCAACCATAAGCTGGGGCCAACCCCCTGGGTGCAAGTCGGGGATCCCTGCCGGCTGAGGCGCTGGATCAGCAGTTCCGATTGGCCCAAATAGCCAAACGGGGCGGCCAGGTTGCTGCAGGCCAAGATGGCAGAGAAAACCCCGAAGGCTTCCGGCCCCAACAGACGGGCCAACAGGATGAAATAGGCCCCGGACAACCCCAGGCGCAGGCCATTGCCCACCATCAGCCAGGCAGCCTGGCGCAGCCGTTGTTGTTCTGCTCTATCCACGCTGCCACTCCTGGACGAGGCTTGCCGCAGCCAGGGATACTGGATGGATGCTGAGACTGCCTGCCCGAGAGCGGGCATCTCCTCTCGATTTTGGGTGTATCGGTTGCAACTCTTCTGGCAATTTCATGGCCAAACTCTACCCCGTCAGCAACGCCGCGCGAAGCCCCCACACCTTGGCAGGACGGGATCCGCAAGCCCTGTTCTCCCCCCATTCCAGACCGCCTGCCCCCCGCCGGGTACTTCCCCCACCCCTGCCGGACGGCGGTAGCCCTCGCTGGCTGGGATCCGCATCGGCCAAAACGGTGGGGCAGGGCTATCGGGCCGTTGTCTTGCTCTTGCTGACCAGTCTGCTGCTGTTTGGAGGGCTGGGATCCCGTCTGGCCTACCTGCAGCTAGCGCGCACCCAGTATTACCGCCAGCTGGCCGATACCAACCGCATTCGCCTGTTGCCCCAGCCGCCAGAACGCGGACGCATTGTGGATCGCAACGGCGTATTGCTGGCGAGCAGCCGATTGTCCCACTCGGTCTTCCTCTGGCCTCTGGTGCAGTCGCGGCAGCGCTGGCAGGAGATGATCCCCAAGTTGGCAGAATACTTGAACATGGCCCCCGAGGAGATCGCCCAGAAACTGGAACAGGCCGGATATCGTTCCCCGTTTCCCCTGCGCATCCTGCGCAACGCCAGCCCCCAGGTGGTCATTCAACTGGAGGAGATGAGCCGCGAGCTGCCGGGAGTGATGGTGGAGGCCGAGACGGCGCGGTTTTATCCCCATGGCGACTTGGCTGCTCACCTGCTGGGCTACACCGGCGAGATCTCCCTAGAGCAACTGCGGGCCGACCCTAGCTATCGCCTGGGGGATATCGTTGGCCTGATGGGAGTGGAGGAATTGTTCGAGAACCATCTGCGCGGCCAATGGGGCGGGCGACAGGTGGAGGTGGACGCCATGGGAGAGGTGCTGCGGGTGCTGGGGGAACAAGCGCCCCAACCGGGCAACACCCTGCAGCTCACTTTGGATGTGCGGCTGCAGCAGGCGGCAGAGCGAGCCCTCGGCCAGCAAAAAGGAGCGGTGATCGCCATGGATCCCAGCGATGGCTCGATCCTGGCCATGGCCAGCTATCCCACCTTTGATCCCAACCTCTTTTCCAGCCGCATCACCCAAGCCCAGTGGGAGAGCCTGCAGCAGCAGGATTTTCCCTTCCTCAACCGCGGCCTGCGGCCCTATCCCCCCGCCAGCACCTACAAAATCATCACCACCGCTGCCGGGATTGAGTCGGGAGCCTTTCCCCCGAATACGGTGCTGCAGACCGGCCCCTACATCCAGGTGGGAGGGTGGCGCTTTTGGGACTGGAACCGGGCCGGCTTCGGGCGGCTGAACTACCGGCAGGCGATGGCCTACAGCAGCGACACCTTTTTCTACCAAATCGCCCTCGGCACCAAGGCTGCCCCTTTGCAAGAATGGTCGCGCCGCTTTGGGTTGGGACAACTGACCGGGATTGGCCTCAAAGGGGAAGCCGCGGGTCTGGTGCCGGATGCTGAGTGGAAGCAGCGCCACTGGCGCGAGCCCTGGTATGTGGGCGACACGGTGAACATGTCCGTCGGCCAGGGATTTATTACCGCTACGCCGCTGCAAATGGCGGTGGTAACGGCGGCAGTGGCCAATGGGGGCTGGCGGGTGCGACCTTTGCTCTCCCACCAGGTGATCCCTGACAGTCCCGTACCGCTGCGTCAGAAGGTGGGGCTCTCCCCTGCCACGCTGGAGATTCTGCAGCAGGGGCTGCGAGATGTCGTGGTTTACGGCACCGGCGGCAACGCCAACCTGGGGCCAGGATTTCCCCCAACGGCTGGTAAAACCGGCACCGCAGAGGATCCGCCGCGGCGATCCCACGCTTGGTATGTTGGCTATGCTCCCTACGACCGGCCCGAATTGGTGGTCGTGGTCTTTCTGGAAAACAGCGGCGGTGGGGGTGGATCACGGGCCGCTCCCATCTTTCGAGAGGTGATGCGGGCCTACTTCCGACCCGAGTCGTGAGCCCTAGCTTTCTGTCGGATCCGAGCCAACTGGGTATATGCAGTCTCTTGTCTCCCAGAAAATTGCGTTAAGATCCCCTAAAACCCCTTGCCCAGCAGGCTTCTGCCCTAACTTAGCTGTAGAATATGTCAGTGATTTGGAGCTCAACTGCCACAATCCTGCCATTCGCGCCAGTGGCGCCTTGGCGCATTGCAGGGCAAGCCCCGCTCCCACACACTGAGAACACTCTGGGCCGTGGCCGCTCTGCAACGCCTGAGCGAATCCGCGATCCAGGGAACGCTCTAACTTTTATTGCCTAACTCAAAAGGAGATCAGGATGAACAAGGCAGAACTTGTTGATGCCGTCGCTCATCGCGCCAATGTAACCAAAAAAGAAGCGGAGGCTGTCATTTCCGCCGCACTGGAGATCATTGTCGAAGAGGTCGCATCCCGCGATGAAAACGGTGAACCCAAGGGGAAGGTGACCCTGGTGGGCTTCGGCTCCTTTGAGGCTCGCAAGCGCAAAGAGCGGGAAGGTCGCAACCCGAAAACCAACCAAAAAATGGTGATCCCAGAGAGCATCGTCCCCACTTTTAGGGTGGGCAAGTCATTCCGCGAAGCAGTAGCAGGGGGGAAATCTTAATTTCGCCGGGTTGGGACTCGGCTGCTGGGTAGGGCGTGGAGCAGCCTCGACATGGTGGCAATTGGGCTTGGGGAGCAGCAATCGCTGGCTGCTCTCCCCAGGAGATTCTGGATTTTTCGGCCAGCTTGAATCCGCTGGGCCCACCGGAATCGGTCTTGCAAGCTCTGACTCAGGCGCTGTCTGCAGCAGACCCGGTTGTAATCAGCCGCTACCCGGATCCCGACTATCGGGACTTGCGCATCTGTTTGGCCAACCATTGGGCCGTCGATCCTGAGTGGATCTTTGTGGGCAATGGGGCAGCGGAGTTGCTCACCTGGGCAGCCCGGGATGCGCAAGGGCGGGAGGTATGGCTGCCCCAGCCTGCTTTTGGGGATTATGCGCGGGCTCTGCGGGCAGCAGGGGTAACCATCAAGCCGCTGCCTTTTTTCCCCGGCCAGGGATCCGCCGGTTTTACCCTTCTGCAGGAACCCCTTCCGGCGGCAGGCAAAGGGAGCCGAGTGCTCTGGCTGAACAACCCCCACAACCCGACGGGCCAGCTCATCCCGCAGCAAGACATCCTGCCTCTCCTGCCCCAGTTCAACCAGGTGGTGGTGGACGAGGCTTTTATGGACTTTTTGCCGGGGGAGCCCACCCTGAGCTTAAACTCCAGCCCGTCGGCAATGCCCCGCAGCCAAACCTTGATCCCCCACCTGGCGGCTCACCCCAACACCATCGTCATCCGTTCCCTCACCAAGTTCTTCACACTGCCCGGCTTGCGCATTGGCTTTGCGGTGGGGCACCCGGATCACTGGCAGCGCTGGCGACAGTGGCGGGATCCCTGGAGCGTCAACGGATTGGCGGGAGTGGCAGTGGCGGCAGCTTTGGCCGATGAAGACTTTCGCCGGCGCACCTTCGCCTGGCTACCCGTGGCCCGAGAGCATTTGTTCAGGGGTTTGCAAGCACTGCCCGGCTGGGATCCCTGGCCTGGTCAAGCCAATTTTGTGTTGGTGCGCTGCCCTGGCTCTGCCACGCAAATTCAGCGGGCGCTGCTGCAGCGGCACCGGATTCTGGTGCGGGATTGCCTGAGTTTTCCCGAGCTGGGAGATCGCTACCTGCGCATTGGCCTGCGCACCCTGCCGGAGCAGGAGCAGTTGTTATCCGCCTGCCGGGAGATCCTGGAGAATAGCTAGGGATTTTTCTGCGGGAGAAATTCTCATGCCCGAAGCTACCGCCTTTTGGCCGGAATGCAACGCCCCTATCGTGCGGGGGGTGGCCCATTACAGCGATCTGGAGTTGCTGCGGGCCTTTCAACGGCAGCCGGAGGTGGCCCGCTACTTCATCAGCCTGTTTTGCCGCTACTGCAAGTGGGTGGACGGGATCCTTGCCGAACATCTGCCGCCCGAGCAGTGGGCTGCCTATCGAGAGCAGGTTTGGTTGCGGCTTTACCTGCGCCTACAGCGCCTAGATGTCCACAGCCTTGTGGAAGAAGCGGCTGGCGAAGGGGATCCTGTGCTGCGACCCTGGCTGGCGGAGCAAACCCGTGAGCTGATCCAATCCTTGGATGGGATCCCCACCCGCCCTCAAGCTTCTTGCAGTCTCGACTCCACCAGAGGCGGGGCGAAGTCCTCTCTTTCACCGGCACTGGCCTGTTATTTGACTGCTGGTTTGGATACCTTGCCGGGGGATCTGCGCTTCATTCTGCTGCTGCGGGATCGCTTTGGCTGGCCACCGGTTCGCATTGCCGACCAACTCAAGGCTGACGGATATTACCTCGCCCCAGAAGACGTGGATGCCATCGTTGCCTCTGCCCGCCAGATCTTGCTTCAGAACCTACCGACAGATGTGCGTGCCCTCTATCTGGAGGCAAAGCCCTAGAAGACTGCCATAGCCCTGTGGCATGGTGGTTTATGGCAAGGTATGGGGCGCTGGCAATCCTTGTTCCCAAGGTGGGTTCTCCTGTTAGGCTGTTTCCGGCTGTAACAGTGGATCGGCATTGTTTGCTCTCCGACTTTACATCAAGTTGAGTGTGGGCTGTCTATGAGTCCTTCTCCGCTTCCCCCAGACCCTACCCAACCCCTGTCTCCGGCACAGCAGTCCCATTCACATCCAGTTCCTCAACTTGCTCTTCAGGAGGCGCTGAGCCATCTGCATTTGGATGTGCTGAAAGAACTGGAGCGATTCCGCCTCTGGCAGCGTTTGCAGCGCATGGACTCTGTCCCGCCCCCACGAGCAGGTCAGCTTGGGAATACCAGCTCTGTACAGCGCCCTTCACCTGTACTCATTCAAGAGGTGGTGGAAGACTTGGAAGAGGAAGAGATGCCGCGGCCCTCCGGGGCCTTTTCGCCCCTCTGGGTCTTGCTGCTGTGGGTGCTTTCCTGCGCGGGGATTGGCTTTGGGGTGCGCTGGCTGATCTGGCCGGAAGAACTGTCCCTGCCCCAAAGTGCTGCTAGCAGGGCGGAAGAAGGGATCCCTGCCCAGCTGGATTTGGCCCAGTTGCCCCTGATCCCACTGGAACCGGTGGAAGGGCAGGTGGGAGAGGAGTTCTATTTCGGTGGCTTGGATCCGGATCGGCTGGCGCTGGGCTTGACGGCCACCCCGGACTTGAAGGACGTACAGGTGGATCCTCTTCAAGGCGTTCCTAACCTGCTGGACAGCCTGCAGACCGACTTGGCCTTGGCTTCCAAGGAACCCTCTCCCCCCAGCTTGCAAACGGTGGAGCAGTTGGCAGCCAGCCTGGAGCGCCCATCCCAACCTTCATCGCCTACTTCTGCGGGATCCCAGAACGTGGTGCCCCTAAGCGACAACAGCGTAGACTCTCTGGGGCCGAACCGCGGCGAGGGAACCTTCTTGGTGCTCACTATCTACTCGGGAGATGAGAGCTTGGCACGTGCTCGAGAAGTTTCTGATGGGGCCTTTGTCAAAGATGTGAATGGCCAGAAGTTTGTGCAGTTGGCAGCATTTAAGCAACTGGAGTATGCCCGCTATCATGCGGAAACCCTGAAAAATAAGGGCTTTAACGTTACGATTGCTGAGCAGTAACTTTGGCCATCCCGTCACTGCTGACCTGCGCCAAAACCCAATTCATCCTGGTTGGCAGCAAACTTTGTATTTCAGGGATCCCATCTTGGGAGAAGAGCTGGAGTCGATCCCATTGTAGTCATTTCAAGTTAGGTTAAGACGCTTCCCAACTGCTCAGCGGTGCCGCCCAAGCCTTCCACGCCGCTTCCGCGACCACCCCTAGGCAATGCGACGGAACAGTTTCATTCCTCATTACGGTCGTTTCATTCCAACTAGGACACTGCACTCACACCTAAAACAACACTAAAACAAACGTTAAATGCACAGGGCCAGAGGGCTTTTCAAGGACTCCGTCCCGCTGGCGCGATCAGCAGCCCAGGAGTCTCACCCTAACCTGAAATAACTGAAACGACTATAAAATGACTGCGGCCGGCTGAAGACCGGAAAGGGTCTTAAGTTGGTTCGGAATAACTGGCTATAGATCCCGAATCCAAGGGATCCGAGAGAGAGGTAGCCGCTGCCAGATCCCTTCACTTCCTTCTGGATCGAGCAGGCGCCAGGCCAGCAACCCGGTTGCCGAGAGGAAAACCAGGGCCAGCAACAACGCAAGGGCATTCTGTAGGCTTTTCAAAAAGGGCCAGAGGCGGGCTGTACTCGGCCCCACCTGAGCAGCTCCAGACCGCTGCCGCGCCTGGGCGGGGGGGTTCCCGGAAGCTGGAGAGGAACTCAAGGGACGGGCAGGTGGAGCGAGGGTAGAGGACGTCAACTGGGCGGCAGGAATGGGTGGCCCTGGTAACCGATTCAAAGCCATAACCACAGCCTGAGGGCGCTGCTGCTGACGCATCCACCGGTTCAGCTCTGCCAGAGAGATGGCACAGAGGTTGTTGAGACCCAGACCCTGAATTCGCCCCACCAAAGGCCGGTCGTTGCTGACCAAAACCACCAGCGTTCCCGGCTGCTGCTGGGCCAGGGCATAGGCGCATTCGGCAATCGCTTCTTCCAAACGTACCCTCATGGACTGATCGCCGGCACCGGCACCACCCACCAGGGCACGGGCTTCTGAGACGGCAAACCCTAGACTGGGCCAGTGGCGCAAAAACTCGCGGGCTGTCGATTCTTCTTGGGGATCAATAGCCTGCCGGCTCAGGCGTTCTAGCTCGGCCATCACTGCCTGCGGCAGCACACACACCCCAAATCGAGCCCACTCTTGCCATAGAGCCAGACGACCGGCCAGGATCACCGGGCTATCGAAGACGAGGAGAGGCGGGATCTCGGCCATGGGATGCGCCAGCGTTGGACTTAACCTCAATTGTGCAGCTTCCCCGAAGACTTGGGTAGCAGGGATCCCTCTGCCAGGCAGAGGCGGATGGCCAGTGGGTAGAGGCGGTGCTCCTGGGTCTGGATGCGCCGGTAAAGGGATTCCACAGTATCTTCGGGCAGAACCGGCACGGCTGCTTGGGCCACGATGGGGCCACTGTCCATTTCCAAGGTGACCCGATGAACGGTGCAGCCGGCGATTTTCACACCGCACTTCAGGGCTTGTTCAACAGCCCGCAGGCCCTTGAAGCTGGGCAGCAGGCTAGGATGCAGGTTCAGGACGCGATCCGGGTAGGCAGACAACAACACCTGGGTAACCAGGCGCATCCACCCGGCCATGATCACCCATTCCACGTGATGCTGCCAGAGCACTTGGAGGATAGCTGCATCCAGGTCTTCGCGACAGGGGTAGTCTCGGTGGTCGAGCAAGACGCAAGGGATCCCTCGCTTTTGGGCCCGCTGCCGCACATAAGCTTTGGGATTGTTGGTGATGACCACAGCAATCTGGGCCTGCAGTTCCCCAGCCTCAATGGCTTGGGCAATAGCTTCGAAATTGCTGCCATTGCCGGAAGCCAAAATGCCAAGGATCCCCGGTTGAGAGGGCACTGGGATCCCGTCGGGATCCGGCCAGAGTAAGCTGGGCGAGTTCATGAGCGTTTGGTGGGAAAGTCTGCAGCCCCGCTATTTTAAACCCAGACAGCCTCCCCTCTGGTTCTGGCCGGGTTCAGCTTGAGAGGGATCCAAAAACTTGACCGTCGCCGGCTTTGACAGGCGCACCCGCGCCATCGAGCGCTGCACGGATCAAGCCCAAGAGGAGCTGCGGGAGATGCCTCAAGAAATGCGGAAAATGCAGCAGGAGATCCGCGATCTCTCAAGCTCCTCCAAAAATAGGCCAAGTCGATCAAGTCGATCCCAGCAGTTGAGGCCGGATCTTATGGACTCCGTCCCACTGTGGCGAGCGGCCACCTGATCTAGAGTGGGAAAGCATGGGCAGTGGGTGTGAGAGCATGGCTCCTTTGCAAGGACGACGCCGGCGGTTTTGGATCTGGAGCATGGTAGTCATCCTGTCCGGGTTTATGGGATCCCTGCTGGCGGGATCAGCGCAGAACCTGGGAGCACAAGCCCAGCAGGGCCTGACTCAAGCCCAACTGGAGCAAGCTCAATATGTGCGCAGTTGTGGCAGTTGCCATGTGGCGTTGCCCGCCCAAGTGTTGCCCACTGAAACCTGGCGACGGCTGCTGCAGGATCCCAACCACTATGGCCAGCAGATCCAGCCCCTGAGCGGTGTGGCTTTACAACTGGCCTGGGGCTATTTGCGGCCCAACTCCCGGCCCCTGCGACAAGGGGAACAGGTGCCCTATCGCTTGGCAGATTCCCGCTATTTCCGCGCTTTGCATCTGCAAGTGGAGTTTCCCACTCCTGTGCGGGTGAGCGGCTGTGTGGATTGCCACCCCAGGGCTAATGGGGGAGACTTTGCCAGTCTCTCTCCAGAATGGCAATCTTGAGGAGCGCAACTGAGGCGATGCAGGTGGATCTGGCCACCATTCTGGCAGGCTATGCCCAAGGCTACTTTCTGATGGCCGACGAAGAGACGGGATCCCTGGCCTGGTACGGCACCGACCGGCACGCGGTGATCCCCCTCGATGAGCGATTTCACTGCCCCCGTTCGTTGCGGCCCTTGGTGCGCAGCGGTCGCTTTCAGGTGCGGCTGAACTGCGCTTTTGAGCAGGTGGTAGAGGGCTGTGCCGCTCGTCCCCAAACCTGGATTAGCCCCGAGCTGAAGCAGATTTACGCAGCTCTGCACCGGTCTGGCTTTGCCCACAGCTTTGAAACCTGGCAGGGAGAGACCTTGGCAGGCGGGATCCTGGGTATTGCCCTTGGAGCGGCGTTTATCGGCGAGTCCATGTTCTACCGCATTCCCAACGGCTCGAAGGTGGCCCTGGTGAAGTTGGTGGAGCACTTGCGAGAGCGGGGCTTTCGCCTCTTCGACGCTCAGTTGATGAACCCGCATCTGGCCCGTTTCGGCGCCTTTCTCATGGATGGACAAGAGTACCTGAAGCTATTGCAGCAGTGCCTGGGGATCCCTTGTCGGTTCGATTAGACCTGTGATGCTCAAAGCGACAGGCTTCCCAATAGCTGCTGTTAGATCATTGCAGCGGCTCTTGGTGGGAAACTTGGTGGAAAATGAGGGAGGACTCCACTCTGCTGCTGTGAGCGAATACATCCCGTGGTGGGCCAGCACATGGGATCCGCTCTGTTCCCGTCAGTGGCAGATGAGACTGGCTCGCAAACACCGTTCGTTGCCGTCTGTGCTCTTCTGCGCTCAGAACGAAGAACTATTATGCTCAGACCAAAGAACCATTAGATTAGATGGGCATTGTTATAAGGTGAGAGGAGTTCTCTACTGCTGTTGAGATTGTCATGAGCCAAAAGCTTCTGTTCGTCTGTCTGGGCAACATCTGTCGTTCTCCCACTGCTGAGGGCATCACCAATCACCTTTTGCGCAGCAGCGGCCATAAGGAAGCAATTATCTGCGACTCAGCAGGTACGGCAGCCTATCACATCGGCAGCCCCCCAGATAGGCGCATGCAACAAGCAGCCCGATGCTATGGCCTAGAGCTACAAGGCAAGGCCCGCCAGATTCGACCTGCCGACCTGCGCGAGTTTGACCTGATCCTGGCTATGGATCGACAAAATTACCGCGACATTCTCAGCTTGGATCCCCAGGGAAAATATGCCGAGAAAGTGCGCCTGATGTGCAGCTATTGCCGCTCTCATTCTGACGAAGAAGTTCCGGATCCCTACTACGGGGGTGAAGCTGGATTCCATTACGTGATCGAGCTGCTCTGGGATGCCTGTAGCGGCTTGCTGGAATCCCTGGTTCCCGGGATCCAATGCCCACCGTTGCCCCCCCGTGCTTGAGAGCTTGTGTGTTTATTTACAGTCAATTCAAATGGCGATGAGACGGTAGCCAGTACAATAGCTCCGTTCGCGATAGTCATTCCGAATAAGTCTGGGACATTTGCCCTGCCTTCGATCTCTAACCGGCCAACACAAACATACCCCTTATCTGTCTCCCAAAGCAGACTAGGGGAACCTGGGATCCCCAAGTTGCTTTCCTGCAGTCTGAAACAACCATATATCCTGGCCCAGAGGGATCCTCATCTAACTTAATTGCCTCTATTTCCGATGCTGCTCCGGCAATTTGTCGGATTCATCCTCATCAGCGTTTTGTGCAGATTGGGATCCATATAACTCCAGACACCGCGCCTTTGCTTAGGTACGGGCTGAGAAGGGAACTTCCGGCTCCTCCGAGCCAACGATGTACGGGTCGTCTCCAAACGAAGTGTATTCGCTGTAGAGCTCGTCAGCAGTCATGCTGGGCCGCAAAGCCTCAATCAAAAACTCGTCGACGATACGCTTACAAGCGGCAATTGCGGCTTCGAGGGTCTCAAACTTTCCGTACTCGTACTCTTTATATTTCTCCACATAGTGGAAGTTGTCGGCAACCACCACAGTAAATGGGCGCGCTGGATCGGAGCCGGGCATGAGGTGAGGTCTAATGCTGCTGTTACTTCCGACATTATACATTTCTCTTAAGGGTTTATCAATTGTCGAAGAGAGGTTTCTAATAAAATAAGATCTTCTTGAATCGTTTGCCAGATGATGGACAAACTCACTTGAAAATACTCATGGATCACAATATTCCGCATTCCCCGCATTTCGTCCCATGGAATTTCAGGATGCGAAGCCTCCACCTCTGGTGGAATGCCGCGAACTGCTTCACCAATTAATTGCAAGATTATACAAAACTGCCCCAACTGTCTTTCGATCGACTTGAAATTCATCGAACGTGATGTCTTTTATAAACTCTCGGATCTCTTCAATCGCAGCTAGCACGTCTCTTACTCTGTTCTGCCAATCTCTAGAAGGCACGAACCACCTCCCGGAGAACGGATTCTTGCAGATAGGGCTTGAGGGAGTCAGGCGTACCTAGATCAACCGGACTCTCTAAAATTTCCTCTAGATATCGTTTCAAGCGTACAAAAGTGAACAATCCAACTGGACGGTCAAACTCTACTAGCAGATCGATATCACTGTCTGTTTGCGCTTCATCCCTTGCTACTGAACCAAAGAGCATTAGAGACTTTACGCCAAAGTCCTTCAGAGTGTTCTGGTGATTTGCCAGTAATGTAAGGACTTCCTGTTTTTGCATTACCCAACCTGCAATGAAAAGAAAAGTCCATTAGGAATTATAGCTCACCTATTTCCTCTCAATTACGACTCAAACAAAGATTCATAACGCTTTGCAGGTCGCAGGCACAGTTGAGCCGAGGCACACCTTGCAGAGGACAGGGATCCCTGGGTTCCCGCAATGAGGGCATTTGAGCTTGCTCATCATCTTGTCTCTGGGTACATCTAACGGCACGCACATCTTGCCTTGCCATTAACAGCCAGTTCAAGAAACTTGTCGTCTTTGGGATCACGACACGTCGCCACGCGCTCTACAATCTCCACCAAGACGCCATCTCTAACAAAAGTGCTCAAGAACTCCATCCGTTCTTCCTCGGTTATATACCTTTCAAATCCTTTGCGCCGCAGGACATCGCTCAATTCTTCAACGGTCACACGTGAGATAAGCAATTTGCCTCTCTGTGTTGCCCTGTCAAAGACTTGACGAGTGACAGAACATCTCAACAGGAGCGCACTGATAACAACATTGGTATCAAAAACAAAGCATGGTTCATTCGACATTCAGCAGAGATTCCAGTATCTCAGGAGTTAAGCCACGCTCCTGTGCTTTTTGGCTGATTTCATCTATGACAACCTGAAGGGGACGCGGTGGTACGATGAGGTCGCGTAGCCAAAGGTTAAGTAACAACTGAAACTTTCTTTGCAGGTCAGCAGGAATTTGACTGTAAAGTCTCGCTGTATCTGCATCCAGAGGAATGGTAATCACTGTGTTCATCTTTCCAACTCCTCGATGTTGGATATTATTACACTTGAGATTAAGTCGCGCTGGCTAACGGCTTGCGCTTCACCTGCGCCGCGAAGCGCAGCGGAGCGGCGTCAGGCGCAAGCGCAGGTTGGGCGGCACTTTGACGCTACATTAGAACCTCATCTAACCAATCAAACAGCGTTTGATTAGAAAGACTCAAGTTGTTCACCTGGCAATGGGCGTCGGCACCTTCTTCGGGGGTGAATACGCGGATAGCTTTTTGCCCTCGCAGTCGGTCGTAACACTCGTGCGTTTGCCGAATACACTCTACTGGATCAGCAGTACCAACCATGCATAGCAGGGCACACTCGATATTCTCCACCTCAACGCGTGCCTCGCTGACTTTCATCATATATTCAGTAATTCGGTCAACGCCCGCCGACCAGAGAAGTTTGCTCAATGCAAGCCGCGCCACGGGATTTCGGCGGGTAAGAATTCCCAGCACCATCTCCTTGACTGTATTTGGGGCTTTCTGGAAGGCACCCCATTCCGACTGCAAAACGCGCGGAAGATCAATGATCGGCGGATTAGCAATACATGCCTTGATTCGCTTCTCGAAAGCGGCGGCTCTTGTGACCGCATAGCCGCCGCCGCTAATCCCGTAAATCGCCAGGCGCTTACCGTCTACTTCGGGCAACTCTAATGCAAAGTCTACAATCTGTCTTGCAACTACTTCGGTGTCTAGACGAACGGTCATTCCATCCAGGATTGCCTGACCTTGTCCTGGCCCCTCAAACATCAAGACATTATAACCGCGCCGAATGCCAGCTAAGCCACCGAAGAAATACATATCTTCGGCCACACCTTCGCCGCCGCTGACTGCCAGCAAGGTCGGGCGCTTCGTGCCCGACATAGCGGGTCGCATAAAGTAACCCGTGAGCGTCTTGCCCTCAAAGGGTATCTGAAGCGGGGTGATGGGTGGATTGGACAACTCGGCCACCTTGCGAAAACACTCCCTCATCCTTTGCCAGGTTGCAGGCAAATCGGGGTCTTGAGGAGGTTGACAAACGGAGGCGAAGCGGTAGTAGGTCATCGCGCGCAGGTAGGTTTCATGGGCACTCACTAGGTGACCCTTGGTCTGCATAACCGCAGCCACTTGTTCCAGGTGAGCGGCCATCGTTTTCCATGCTCTTACCCAGCTTGCCAGATCACTCTCGTTGATTTGTGATGCAATACGCAAGCATTCTCCAAGTTCAGCCCCTTGATAGGTCGAGAAGCCCATTGCCCATACCAGGTAGAAATCAAGGTCTTGACTCTTGAAAAAGACGCGTTGCTGGTGTCTTTGGAATACTTTTTCTTGTCCCATATTACCCCTCCACTATGGCATTCCTGTCGCCCAACGGTGAAGTTGTGTGGCGGCAGATAACCTTGAATACCCACCAATAACCTCTGTTCCGTCCGCACCAACGCAGTGTTAGATGCCTGACAACCTGACAACTTTAACAAACTTTACCTGACGACCCTTGACCTTATATCAAAGTATAAGGTTTACTATGAGCTTATCAGGCTGTAATGGAGTGATGTCAATGTTTCAAGTGGGGGAAGTCTCGCGTCTGTTAGATATTAATCCACAAACCCTTTACTTTTATGAGCGAATTGGGTTAATTCCATCCCCACAGCGCACAGAAGCAGGGTATCGGCTATTCAGTCAACAAGATGTGGAGCGGCTTACCTTTATTACACGGGCTAAATCTTTGGGGCTTAGTCTAGATGAAATTAAAGACATTCTTGCGTTAAAGGATGGGCGATCGCTCACTTGTCAGGCGGTTTATGAACGTCTCAGCAAAAAAGTTAATGAAATTGAAGATAAGATTCGCCAATTACAAATTCTTCATAATGAGCTAACACCACTGGCTCAACAGTGCTATGCCAATTTGCACAATTTGCAAAAAAATGATCAAGAATGCGTTGTCCTAGATCAGTTTCAAGTCAAGCCTTTGAGAAATTAATGCTATTGCGATCTGACGTAAACATTGGGAGGAAAATTCTTATGAAACCGATCACAGTTGAAGTACTGGGAACAGGCTGCAAAAAATGTCAGCAACTAGAAGCTAATGCCAGAGAAGCGATCGCTGCACTTAACCTAGAAGCAGAAATTTTTCACATTACTGACCCCATTGAAATTGCCAAGCGAGGAGTTATGTCTACACCTGCACTGACTGTTAATGGTAAGGTCGTGGGTAAAGGTAAAGTGATGACCAGTGAGGAAATTCAGCGACTCTTACAGATGTAGAAGAGAGGACAAACAATGTTCGATCCGTTTTATCCATTCGACTGGCTGGCAACACAGATCGTCACTCGTCTATTAGGACTGTCAGTTGAATCTCATCTCGGAGCTAGCTTGCATTTTTTCCTTTACGATGTCCCCAAAGTTTTGACCTTATTGATTGTTATTAGTTTTGTTGTGGGAACATTTCAGAGTTTTTTGCAACCTGAAAACGTGCGGCAATGGTTAGAAGGTAAGCGCACTTTGGGCGGAAATATTCTAGCGGCGATGGTGGGGATTGTCACACCTTTTTGCTCTTGTTCTGCCGTACCCCTATTTATTGGTTTTTTGGAAGCAGGTATCCCTCTGGGTGTGACATTTTCTTATTTGATTTCTGCCCCAATGGTAAATGAAGTAGCTGTTGTACTGTTGTGGGGGTTATTCGGGTTAAAAGTCACACTTCTATATATTGGCTTTGGGGTTGGATTAGCGATCTTAGCTGGTTATATCATCGGATGGCTCAAGTTGGAAAAATGGGTTGAATCTTTTGTATGGCAATTTCAAAAAGCCCACCAAGACAATGCTCAAGAGGACAACCTTAACGCCAATCATGTCACTTGGAAACAGAGGTTTCAGCAGGGATGGTTTCAGTCCAGTGAAATTGTGCGATCGGTATGGCTTTGTGTCGTTGTCGGTATTGCGATCGGTGCTGGAATTCATGGCTATGTCCCAACCACTTTAGTTACACAATTAGCAGGGTCTAGCAACCCATTCGCTGTTCCTGTTGCTGTAGTGTTGGGTGTACCTCTCTATGCAAACATTGCTGGTGTTATGCCAATTACCGAAGCATTGGTTAACAAAGGAATGCCGATGGGTACTGTATTAGCGTTCACAATGGCTGTGACGGCTCTCTCATTGCCTGAGATGGTCATCCTGAGAAAAGTTCTTCGCCCTCAACTTTTAGCTGTGTTTATTAGCCTAATGACTTTTGGAATCATCAGTATCGGCTACCTGTTTAATGCACTCCTTGTCTAACTACCCCTTTGCTCTCAATCAGGACTGGGAGGATAGCCACAACCAGGGAATAAGGGCATCTAACGGTTGAACTCACCCGCCACCAGTATAGCTAAGCATACAAAGGTTGGCATGATATGGGTCGCTGGGCGTAGCCCCACATTGGTTTCCCAGAATCTTAAGGCGACAACCTTAACCTACCTAGCTATAGTTTTGGGTAATGACTAAAGTATAGCTTCAAGTCGGGTGCAGTGACTTGTTATGTTGCACTTACAATTGGTAGTAAATATTGATACGAGTTTCTAATTTGCTATTCAAAATCTTCATCATTAATCCTTTTCAATGAGGATTGATTGAATGCTTTAAAGGTTAGATTTGGGTACTGTTGCACAATAGCTCTCAATTCTTCAAAAACTGGGCTCGCACCCTCAACCCCAGTTACAACGCACCAGATACGCGCTCGTGTAAGTGCAACAAAGGCTTCGTTACGCTTCTGTAGTTCTGACTCTCCTCTCCAAGCTAATGGCTGGGTAGCACAATGAAATCTGCAAGCATAAACCTTCCACGCCTCATTGCCCTTGGCTCGGAAAATTGTTGAGATCGTGATGCAGTTATCCATGCGAAAGATATCCCGATTTGTATCAACACCTGCAATAACGCTTTGGATACCTCGCTTTGAGAGTTTAGATTTTATTGCTTCAAAGTACTGCTGTTCTTTATCACCAGTGGGACAAGTAATCAACAAGTCCCAAGGGTCGAAGCCTAACTTCAGATCTTCCTCCACTTGTTGAGCAATCCATTCCTGCTCTTCCAACTCATCCGAAAAAGTCTGGATGCGTAAAGGTGAGCCTAAAGCGTCCTTGTGAGGAAAATCATCACTGTCTATGGGGTGAGGGCTGTTTTTTGCCTCGCGCGTAACTGTGACTGTTTTGCCAGCTTTGACACTTGCATCTGAAAAATCTCCATCCAGAACAGTGTAACCTAGTTTTTCCCAATCCTCTTTGTTACTCACTCCTTGCAAACAACCCTCTTGTCGCAGTAAGCCCATGTTGATAGCGTGAGCAGCCATGAGAAGCATTTTAGGTGTTCGGTAGCATCGGTTTAAATTGTGTGCCTTGCGCAGTCCTCCTTCGTAGGTAGGGCTGGTTATGGTTCCATCAGGAAGTTTGTTCCCACCTAAATCTACTACTGGTGTTCCATCTGGATTAAGCCCAAAGATATGCAAAGGACGAGGTACCGTCAGGGTTCCAATCCCCTGTGCTTCGTCGTATGCCCAATAAAGTCGTTTTGGGTCAGATAAACTTTTATAAGCTAATCGATAGAAGGATGGGGGCAAATCCTGTCCTTCGTCTATCAAGATCGCATCAAAAAGTACAGGTATGTTCGGTACCCTTTTCTCCAGATCATCGCAAACATACTCAAAAGCCTCTGATGGAGAGCAGTTGCGCCCCATCCTCTCTCTTACATCCTTGACACTCAGAGGACATATTCCCGATTTTTGGGCTAAGTCACGGTAGAAACCGTTACGCTCTTTTGAACCCCAAGCATGTAGTACTTGTACATTGTGCCAGTTTGGCTCTACATCTCCTTCATCCTGCCGAACCATTTCACGATAGTAAAGACTGATTAAACCTATGATTTGGTCGTAAAGTGCCTGTGTAAAAAACACAAAAGCAATTTTCCAGTCAGGGTGCGCGGCATGGATTTTTGCGGCTCTCTTGGCAAATAGAACGGTTTTCCCTGTTCCTGCTAATCCTCTAACACGCTGAGGGCCATCTGGAACCTCAAAAGCTACCTTTTGCTGTTGATCGTCCAGAAAACGAAGGCGAGATTCCAGATAATGGATGACTCTTACAGGATTTTCGGGTGGTGTTCCTGTGGGTATGGCTCTAGGTTCTTGTCTTGGTAGCGAACCGCCCAGTAAAGCAACGATGTTTTGCCACTGTTCATCAGATAGAGGACGCTGTGGTTTTTCGCAAGCGCCCAACTGTAGTTTTTCTCGGAGAGTCGATGGCTTGAGATCCTCCTCCAGCAAAACAACGCCTTGGGTACAGGGCAAGTCAGAAAATCCCTTATCTTGCCATTCTTGCCCTTTAACAAAGGGTAACACCACTCTGTAGTGTGAGGTGACCAGTCCTCGTGTTTCTCTTCGTTCTGCGAGTTTCGCACTTATTGCAAGCATGCCATCCTCAGCTTGAAGCATAGGCAATTCCTCTTCCC
The DNA here is from genome assembly GCF_054059615.1 of Thermostichus sp. OS-CIW-33. Classification (NCBI taxonomy): domain Bacteria; kingdom Bacillati; phylum Cyanobacteriota; class Cyanophyceae; order Thermostichales; family Thermostichaceae; genus Thermostichus; species Thermostichus sp. OS-CIW-33. Next base: position 129,092 of record NZ_JBSSCH010000006.1, on the reverse strand, counting down.
TATGCCAATTAGTCATTTTCCACTGATGCCCTTCGATACTTTCAATGTTAGCGATACTGCACCCTTTACACTCAAATACCCACAATCCTAAATCTCTGTGCATAAAGATAACGTCAGGTTCTCTGGTGAGATTGCCTGTGCGTTTAAAAATTGGATACCTAAAGTAAGCTACGCATGGCTCATTCTGAAATGTCTTTTTGAGGCATTCCCAAAACTTTTTCTCTGCTGTGTTTGGGTTAAGTGGAGCATAGTTCTGGAACTTACCTTCTGACATGCTGTCTCCAAATGACTAAACTAAATCTATTTGACTAATAAGACAAGCAATATAACGGCTGAACTCACCCGCCGCCAGCAGTTTTGGGTATTTCTCGAATTTTAACATCAGGTCGGGTGCAGTGACTTGTTATGTTGTGTAAATTTTTCCACCGATCGGTTCAACTACCCACAGACGCCAGCGCCCCTTCACCAACAGCCTTGACAAGGCACAGCTCTGGCGCTGGCAACATAACGGCCGAACTCACCCGCCACCCCAAACCAAGGATCCCAATCAGTAATCTACCTCAAGGTCGGGTGCAGTGACTTGTTATGTTGGGTAACCCATCAGCCCCAAAAGCATCAGGATCCCCAGCCTCGTTTTGTCCAAGTGGTGCGGAATGGACCCCAACGGAAGATTTTTCTGAATCGCCAGCTCATAGAGTGTGTTGTCCTTTCATAATCGCTTGCCAATTTGGTAACCGAGCACGGCGCCTGCCACGAAACCCCAGAAACCCAAAACTAATGCACCGACGATTCCGAGTATTAATCCGCCAAGGATGCCGTGGGAAGAATCAAATTTCTTTGACGGAGATGTGGTCGATGACGGAGTACCACCAGGAGTAGCACGTCTGCCCGAATAGATAGTATTAAAAAGTGAAGAATCAAATTTCTTTGACGGAGATGTGGTCGATGACTGAGTACCACTAGGAGTAGCACGTCTGCCCGAATAGATAGTATTAAAAACTGATTCGTCAGGTTGTGAAATTGGGCGTCGAATCTGTGGAGATGGCGATACAGACGGCTTGACTCCAAGCCATTGGCGAGCTTCTTCCTCGCCTGACAATATTTGAACTTGAGACGGAAGTTCAATTGTCATCTGCAGTCTGTCCCAATACCTACCAATTACGCCAGTAACTTTGACCCACTTGTGAACGAGAGAAAGAGGATCAACTTTATCACGGTGGAACGCAGCCAGGGAAGTCGACCACAAAACAAGTGTAAAGGTTTGGTGTGGGTAAGAACCGAAGTTGAGGAATATGTAAGGTTGTCCGTGCTTAGTTTGTGCAGAATGGTAATCGGTAATCAGTCCGATTACTTCCACCCGGTCGCCGATATGTTCTGAGAGTGAGCCAGAAAGAGAAGCGTCAATGACTGGATACTGGCTGCGCCTTTGGGGAACAGTAACGGCTGGAGCGGGAGGGCGGACTGTGATCTTTGGAAAGGTGAAGTTGCCAGAAATGAACTGATCAAGAGACGGAACTTTATCAAATTCGAGCCTGCAAACGCCCCTGAATCTCTCCACAAGAGGGGCAAGTTTGGAGATTTTAGAAATGTCAATGAGAAGTGGAGATGAATCGACATCTGCAAAGTCATTTGAGCGAAATAGGATATTCTCGCTGTTGTCGTACTTGCGCCAGAGAGGGGGCGAAGCGGCGACCGCTGAAAGACCGAGATATATCACGATGGCCGAAAACCGGTCTATCGTTGAATTGTAATGAGCAGCGGTTCTTGAAGGATGCTGATAGTTAAGATGTCCGATCTCATTTGTCCTAAGGCTGGAGAGTTCGGGGAGGTAGAATCCATCATAATCAATAAGGTAGAGCTTCCCTTGCTTGACGAGAATATTACCATGCTGGAGATCCCCGTGAGCTACTTTGAGGCTTTCAAGACGTTCCACCAAATCGACAAACTCTGGAATGAGCTTAGAAATCTCTCCAGGCTTAGAGATATTGCGGTCGATGAAGGTGTTCAGAGTTTCGCCATCGAGCCACTGCATCTTTATGATGGGATGCCACTGGTTGCCAACTCTAATTCCTTCATTAAGACAAATGGCCTTTACAAAAAAACCGTCTGCACAGGATTGCAGGAACCGCCCAATAGCTTCATAGCGTCTCTGCAAATCTGGAATGGTTCTGGTGAAACAGCGGACTGCCCAATGTTGCGAATGATTTTTGAGATGAAATGTGGTTGTGAACCCTCCGGAGTAAGGCTTAGGAATTCCGAACTGATCAGTATCTGGGATGGAAACCTTTAATTCCGGATCGCTGAAAGCTGTGCTGGGGTTTTGAACTGCAGCTAAGTATTCATCGCCTCTTGGTAATCGCATAACAAATTCAGAGCCTCACTAAGAGTAAGGTGATGTCATCATTTTTCAGGCGGGTAGAACGACGCGCATCATTCGCCCACGCTTTGAATGATTCCTGAGGCGACGAATTCTCGGTAAAACCGTAGAGAATGTTCCAGGGCTTTTCATTGTTCTCATGCTCGGTGAGGAACCAACACGCGAGGGCATCTGTGGCAAGTAGCAAGAGATCGCCTGATTGCCATTCTGCAGTTTGGCGCTTGACTTTCTCCCAGAGTTGCGAATTGCGGGCCAAATTGGTGGAAAGCAAAGTCGGAGAACTTCCAAATTCGCTTGCGCTGGAAATGGGAAAAGAGAGGACAAGATCATCATTGCGGACTTGAAAGAGACAACTGTCACCGACTGCTATTGCTGACCAAGATCCCGATTCGTTTGAATCGTTTGAGTTTGAGGTGAGTTCGACGCCGAGCAGCGTTGCGAAGGCTCCAAGGCGAACCTTTTCTTCTGCAAACCAAGGCAATGGTCTACGGTTTACAAAAGTGTGCCATCGCTTCGATAATATTTCCGTGCGGGCCTGCAGAGCCTGGATGTTCGTGAAGCGTTGTTTGACAAAAGCACGAGTGAGCATCTTAGCCCAATCGGATGCAAAAGAACTCTCAGTTGCACCGTCGGCAATAGCTATTGCAAAAGTCTCCTGATCGATTATGCCATCTATTTTGGGGGCGAAAGCGTCCTCGTAATCGGCTTCTTCATTGCCAAGCTTTTGCAGCCAGAAATGGTGTAGTGAGAGTCTCATAGGTTCCAAAACTAGAGCAGATTGCTTGGACGCGTTCCAATATCCAAGAAACGAATTACCGAAACGATATCAGCGTTGAAAACAAACCCACGGCTTGCCTCCGAGATATGATATCCTTCCTGTTTTGCTGCATTCTGGATGTGTGTTGGCAGTATGCTCGACATACTGAAGAGTAAGCGGGCAAACTCATCGGGCAGTCCGCTATCGGAGTCTGGAAATTCAATAGGATTAGCCTTCTGAGAAGACAAGTGAACATTGAATAGCAAAACGTTACCATCAGAGCTCGCTAATGATTTGATTTCGTTTGCAGTATCAGAAGGGTTTCCATCTGTCGCCTCACCGTCTGTTATGTTTATCACAATGGGAGGAAAGCAGGAAGGGTGCTGGGCAATCCAGTCTTGAACGATCGTCTTGGCCTGCGTTAATGCTTGGCACATTGGAGTTCCTCCGTTAGCGACGGGATCAAACCAAATTGGGAACTTGATAGTCTGTTCCACGAGCCCGCCGGCTCCATCATCCACTTTCTTGCTACGCTCCTCGATTCGAGCCGGTGAATTTGCGATTTGGCTAATGGGTGATAAATCCTTGCCAGCGAGAGAGCCCATAAAGGCTGAACCGACTGAAGCACCATAACCAATTACGCCAACATAGTAATAGTCTCGAACTCCATCGCTCTTGGCACACTTGATGACTAAGTTTTGAAGCAGCTTGTTGATTGCATCGGAGACACCATCCGCTTTTCTTTTGTTTGGCCCACTACCACCGAACGGGTCTGACATCGATCCCGACTGGTCAATGAGGAACAAGAAACAACTCGGATTGGCTCGACTAATTTCGGCTTGATATGGCATTGCGATTTCCTTTCAGATTATTACATTATTAATTGTTGACTTGTAGAATGCAGAGCCGCACTTTCACATAACGTCTCGGCAAACAACGCCGCCGTTTTGCGAACTAGCTTCCGGTACTCGAATCGGGACAGCGCCATGGCGAAGGTGAATCCAAGAAGAAGGGCAAGCAGTCCCAGGGTTGCCGCTTGAATGCTCCCGATCTGAATTCGCGTCAGCTCGTTTTGTGCTTGGCGTCCTCTGCGACCGAGTTTGTACCCCGAGCCCGCAGCGATCACCATGCATGCAAACAGCGCGATGGCGATCAGTGCCACTGGTTGGTGATAGAGCAACTCGGTCGTCATTAAAAGCTCCCTGTCGCCTAACATGTGTTTCTGCAGCTAGATGACTGATAATCACCTAAGAAGCAGACTTTTCCATCGCCTAGTGTAATGCTGCCCTAATTTGTCTGTATAGTCAACATTTTGAGCGATAATTACCTCCAAAGGGTTTTTATCTGGCTGAATGAGCATTAACACACCTATACCTAGACCCAGAAAGCTCCTGGAGCAAGTCAGCTAGAAATCGCAGGAGCCTCGCACTGTACTCATAAAGTCAGTGTCGGGAGGAATGTGCGACTTCACTTGCCTTGTGCTATAATAACGTTGCGGGCACCAGAAACGGTTATTTAAGGCACTGGTAACGGTCGATTGGGGCTGCTGTAAACCAGCCTAGAGGTTCGGGCCTGTTTTGTTCTCTGGTAGAGCAGAGCAGGCCCAGGGCTACTAAAAGCCTACTCTGTATCGCTAAAGCGGTACAGAGTCGGGTAGTTTACTTGCCACACCTTCCGCCATAGTTTTGCCACTCATCTCCTGCAAAACGGCTACGACATCCGCACCGTCCAAGAATTGTTGGGCCACAAAGATGTCAAAACCACCATGATTTACACCCATGTGCTGAATAAAGGCGGGCGCGGGGTGAGAAGTCCATTGGATCCTTAGAAGGGGACGCTCTCTGGGGAAGGGATCCTCTTCCCCTTTACAGTACCTCAGCGATCATTGCGAATTATTACGACCTTGCCGTCATACCCTCAGCAGGGATCCGTTTCTCTGGTAGAACGGGAAACAGACAATAGGGGATCCTGCCTATCGCGTCAGCGGGACGGAGTCCTTTCCCCAGTTCACCCCATCTTTTGCATTGCACGACGGAGAGCGACCGCATGTTTACTCTGGTTAAGCCCATCACCCGCCACGTTACCCCTGCCGAGGTAGGGGATCGCCGCTTGATGAAGGTGGTGTATGTGGTGTTGGAGCCGCAATATCAGAGTGCCCTGACCGCAGCAGTGCAGCACATCAACGCCCACAACTCCAAGCTGGCGGTGGAGCTGTCCGGCTATCTGGTGGAGGAGCTGCGGGATCCCGCGGGCTATGAGGCTTTTCGGCGGGATCTGGAAACGGCCAATGTCTTTATTGGATCCCTGATTTTTATCGAAGACATTGCCCAGAAGGTGGTGCAGGCGGTAGAACCCCTGCGGGAACGGCTGGATGCGGTGGTGGTGTTTCCCTCCATGCCGGAGGTGATGCGCCTGAACAAGATGGGATCCTTTTCCATGGCGCAGCTAGGCCAGTCCAAGAGCGCCATCGCCCAGTTTATGCGCAAGCGCCAGCAGGGATCCAACTTCCAGGAGGGGATGTTGAAGCTGCTGCAGACCCTGCCCAAGGTGCTGAAGTATCTGCCCTTCGACAAGGCGCAGGATGCCCGCAACTTCATGCTCAGCTTTCAGTACTGGCTGGGGGGATCCCGCGAGAACCTGGAGAACTTTTTGCTGATGTTGGCGGATCGCTACCTGCCGGGGATGCGGGATCAGGTGCAGTTTGCCGAGCCGGTCACCTATTTGGAGATGGGCATTTGGCACCCCCTGGCACCCCAGATGTTTGCCAGCCTGTCGGAGTATTTGGACTGGTACAACGCCCGTGAGGATTTGCCGGCAGAAGTGAAGGATCCCTTGGCCCCCTGTGTGGGATTGGTGCTGCAGCGCACCCACTTGGTGACGGGGGATGATGCCCACTATGTGGCCATGGTGCAAGAGCTGGAGTCGCGCGGGGCGCGAGTGGTGCCGGTGTTTGCCGGGGGCCTGGACTTCTCCAAGCCGGTGAACGAGTTTTTCTGGAATGCCCAAAAGACCACTCCGGTTGTGGATGTGGTGGTGTCGCTGACGGGATTTGCCCTGGTGGGGGGGCCGGCGCGGCAGGATCACCCCAAGGCGGTGGAAGCGCTGCAACGGCTGAATCGCCCCTACATGGTGGCGCTGCCCTTGGTGTTTCAATCGACGGAAGAATGGGCCAGCAGCGATCTAGGGCTGCACCCGGTGCAGGTGGCTCTGCAGATTGCCATTCCCGAGCTGGACGGGGCCATTGATCCCATCATCCTCTCAGGGCGGGATGCGGCCACCGGCAAAGCTCACGCAATGCAGGATCGGATCGAGCTGATCGCGGCGCGGGCCATTAAATGGGCCAATTTGCGGCGCAAGCCCAAGCTGGAGAAGAAGATCGCCATCACCGTTTTCAGCTTCCCGCCGGACAAGGGCAATGTGGGGACAGCAGCCTACTTGGATGTATTTGCCTCTATTCACCGGGTGATGCAGGCCCTGGCCCACAACGGCTATGACCTCGGCCCCGAGCTGCCCAAAACCCCGCAGGAGCTGATGGAGTCCATCCTGCACGATCCCCAGGCCCAGTACGCCAGCCCGGAGCTGAATGTGGCCGCCAAACTGTCGGTGCGGGAGTACGAGGCGCTGACACCCTACGTGAAAGCCATCGAGCAATACTGGGGGCCAGCGCCGGGGCACCTGAATACCGATGGGCAAAATCTGCTCATCTACGGCAAGCACTTTGGCAATGTGTTCATCGGGGTGCAGCCCACCTTCGGCTATGAAGGGGATCCCATGCGGCTGCTTTTTTCCAGGTCAGCCAGCCCCCACCACGGCTTTGCTGCCTACTACACCTACCTGGAGAAAGTTTGGGGGGCGGATGCGGTGTTGCACTTTGGCACCCATGGATCCCTGGAGTTTATGCCGGGCAAGCAGATCGGCATGTCGGGCGAGTGCTATCCGGATAATCTAATTGGATCCCTGCCCAACCTGTACTACTACGCCGCCAACAACCCCAGTGAGGCCACTATTGCCAAGCGGCGGGGCTACGCCTGTACCATCAGCTACCTGACGCCGCCGGCAGAAAACGCCGGCCTCTACAAGGGGCTGCAAGAGCTGCGGGAGATGATCGGCTCCTACCAAACCCTGCGGGAGGGGGCGCGGGGCATCGCCATCGTCAACGCCATCTGCGACAAGGCGCGGCTGGTGAACCTGGACAAGGATGTGGAGTTGCCCCAGGGGGACGCCGCCCAGTTGAGCTTGGAAGAGCGGGACAGGGTGGTGGGCAAGCTCTACGCCCAGCTGATGGAGATCGAGTCGCGGCTGTTGCCCTGTGGCCTGCACGTGATCGGGGCGCCCCCCACCGCCGAAGAGGCGATTGCCACCTTGGTGAGCATTGCCAGCATTGACCGCCCCGAAGAAGGGATCCTGGGTCTGCCGCGCATTCTTGCCCAAAGCCTGGGCCGGGACATCGACGAGATCTACCGCAACCGGGATCGGGGACACCTGGCGGATACGGAGCTGCTGGATCGCATCAACAAGGCCTGCCAGAAGGCGGTGGCAGCGCTGGTGCAGGAGCAGACCGACGCCCAGGGCCGGGTCGCGCGGGTGGCCAAGCTCAACTTTTTCAACATGGGCCGGCAAGCCCCCTGGTTGGCAGTCCTAAAAGAAGCGGGCTACCCCCAGGTGGATCCGGATCTTTTGAAGCCCTTGTTTGAATTTCTGGAGGAGTGCCTCAAGCAAATTACGGCAGATTATGAGCTGGGATCCCTGCTGCGGGCCTTGGAAGGGGAGTACATTTTGCCGGGGCCAGGAGGGGATCCCATCCGCAACCCCAATGTGTTGCCGACAGGGCGCAACATCCACGCTTTGGATCCCCAGTCTATCCCCACGGCAGCCGCCATCCAGTCGGCGGAGATGGTGGTGGAACGGCTGCTGGCCCGCGAGATGAGCAGTAACGGTGGCCGGTACCCGGAAACCATCTCGGTGGTGCTCTGGGGCACCGACAACATCAAGACCTACGGGGAGTCGCTGGCGCAGGTGCTGTGTTTGCTGGGGGTGCGACCCAAACCCGATGCCCTGGGGCGGGTGAACAAGGTGGAGCTGATCCCCTTGGAGGAGCTGGGCCGTCCCCGAATCGATGTGGTGGTGAACTGCTCTGGGGTATTCCGGGATCTGTTTGTCAACCAGATGGACCTGATCGACCGGGCGGTGAAGCTGGCGGCCGCAGCGGTGGAGCCACCGGAGCTGAACTTTGTGCGCAAGCACGCCTTGCAGCAGGCAGAAGAACTGGGGCTGACGTTGGAGCAGGCGGCAACGCGGGTCTTTTCCAACGCTTCCGGATCCTACTCCGCCAACATCAACCTGGCGGTGGAAAACAGCTCCTGGGAGGACGAGAGGGAGCTGCGGGAGATGTACCTATCCCGCAAGTCCTTTGCCTTTGGCTCGAATCTGCCCAACCAGCAGATGCGGCAGCTTTTTGAAGCCAGCTTGAAGACGGTGGATGTGACCTTCCAGAACCTGGACTCCTCGGAGATCAGCCTGACCGATGTCAGCCACTACTTCGACGCGGATCCCACCAAGCTGGTGCAGAGCCTGCGCCCCGACGGCAAGGCCCCCTCTGCCTACATGGCGGATACCACCACGCCCAACGCCCAGATCCGCACCCTGAGCGAAACCATCCGTCTGGACGCCCGCACCAAGCTCCTCAACCCCAAGTGGTATGAGGGGATGCTCAAGCACGGCTACGAAGGGGTAAGGGAGATCGCCAAGCGGCTGGTCAACACCTCCGGCTGGTCAGCTACGGCAGGCGCGGTGGACAACTGGATCTACGAGGAAACCAACGAGACTTTCATCAAGGACGAGGCGATGCGGCAGCGCTTGATGAACCTCAACCCCCACTCCTTCCGGCGCATTGTCGGATCCCTGCTGGAGGTGCATGGGCGTGGCTATTGGCAGACTTCCCAGGCCAATATCGAGCGTCTGCAGGAGCTGTACCAGGAAGTGGAAGACCGAATCGAGGGGGTGGAGTAATTAATATTAATAATATTAATATGGTTGTTTCAGGTTAGCGTGAGACGTCTGGGCTACTGTTCGCGCCAGCGGGACGGAGTCCCTAGACCTTACGTGAAGTCGGCAAAAGCTGCAACCATGGCCGGATCCTTGCCCAGGGCTTCTGAAGCAGCAGTGGATCCTGCCAAGTTCGTTGATTACTCTATGAATCCAGCTAATCCTGGAAATCAAGGCAAGTGGATTGCCTTTGCAGAGCTTGGCTATGATGTCAGTACACCAGAGGGAAGAAGGGTGGGATTTGCTCACATTCTGCAACAGGTTACTGCTGCTCTGCCTTGCGCCTTAGCCGGGGATCCGTTTCCAACACCCTATGGAAGCCGCTATCGAGTCAAGATTGAAATTTTGGGCCTCAATCAGAAAAAAGGCACTTTAGTGACCGTGTGGCAGGTTGATAAGGAAAGTTTAATCCCTCGTTTGGTCACCAATTGGCTAGAGGTACACAATGATGAGTAAAACCACTTCTAGAATCAAGCCATACAGTAGAGTCAAAACTGTGGCAGATGTCAAGGAGTATTTCAGCGAGACCACTATTCCTGCTGGAACTCAGGGATCCATTGTGGAATGTTACTCAGATCCCACTGAAGGCTATGCGGTTGATTTAGCGGTTCCGGATTTGAGCTTGGTAGGAGGTTTTCGATATTTTAATCTCATTCTTTTTCCCGATCAGTTTGAAGTCATAGATCCCGAAACATGAAGTATCCAATGTTGAATGGACGTTCCCTCTACCCCACCAATCCGGCCCAGCGTAGGTAGCCCTCCACCAGTTGGGATCCGGCTAGAGCGGCTACCCCTCCGCCCATAGCCAAGTAGGGGCCGAAGGGGATGGGCTTTCCCAGGCGGGCCCGCCCCTTGGTCATGGCCAGCAAGCTAGCCAGCAGGCCAAACCCGGAACCCAAAAGAAGGGCCACCACCACCCCCTGCCACCCCAACCACATGCCGATCAGGGCCAACAGCTTGCCATCTCCCCCGCCCATAGCCTCCCGCCCCAAGACCCAACGGGCCAAGAGGCCAATGCCCTCCAGCAGCCAGAGGCCCAGCACAGCTCCTGCAATCCCTTCCACCAGTGACAGGCCTGTAGCGGCCAGGGATCCGGATCCCTGGAGCCACGGCAGAGCCAGGCGGGCCAAAAGCCCCACCACCAGGCCTGAACGGGTCAGCTCCTCCGGCAGCAAAAAGGTATCCAGATCGATGAGCGCCAGGGCCAACAGCCAGCTCAACAAGATGCAGGTGAGGATCCCTTGGGCAGAAAACCCCAAAGCGCCGATGCTGAGGGCAAACAGGCCCATTGTCAACGCCTCAACGGCAGGGTAGCGCCAGCTAATCTGCGCTCCACAATGGCGGCAGCGACCGCGCAGCAACAACCAGCCTAGGATGGGAATGTTCTCCGTGGGGCCCAGCGGCGTCTTGCAGCTTGGACAATGGGATCCGGGATGGAGCAGAGAAAGACCCTGCGGCAGGCGATAGACCACCACGTTCAAGAAGCTGCCCACACAGGCCCCCAGCACCAGTACCAGCACCCAGGCCAACAGGCGCAGCTCCCAGATTCTGTTGGCGTCGGCGCTGCTCAGCCACATCATGCTCAGCCACATCATGTGAGCGTTGTGCAGTAGGGGAGAATCTCGAGCATGGCAGCCATTCCCATCGCGTCGGCAGGACGGAGTCCCTAAAGGCAGAAAAAGGAAGGATCTGCTCTGTCAGCGTAGCTCCTTGTGCCTCACCGCAGCGGCTCCAATTGCTGCAGCGGAATAAAAGTTTCCTGGGGCAGCAGGATGGGGAACTCGGAAAAGATCAGATCCCCTCGCAGGGTACGGCGGTGGATGACTACTCCCCGCGGGGGTTGCTCCAGCACTTCCGGTCGATGCTGCAGATGAAATTGATAAATCTGGCGAGCCGCTTGAAGCAGAGCGCTGTCCATGAGCTGTTTTCCTTGCCAAATTCACAACTACCCTAACGACATTCCCATCGCGTCGGCGGGACGGAGTCTTTAGACCTTTTGGGATCCCCAAAGTTCTGTCTGCCATCCCTCAGACTTTTTTAGAACGGTTAAGGCTTCTGAAAAGCCGAGGATCCCCTGAGCCGAACACCTGCTGCTTCCCAAAAGACAAGTCACCCGCCCCCGCCAGCCTAAACTTAGGATATCGCCGCCGAGGACTTATGGGTCACCTCCGCCCACTCAATTCTCGAGGTCTGTCCAGGAATGGAGGCCATAGAGCACTCTGGAGTTGTCGGCAGCCAGCCTAAGACAGTTTGACGTCAGGGCTGGGGGAGATCAAATCTGGGCCGATGCTGTAGGAGGAGCCACGGTAACTGGGTTTGGGGTTGAGCTTGTCTTGAAAGCGGGTGATGATCTGGATGGTGCGCTGTACATCCGCCGGAAAGATCACCACCAGGTCTCCGGGTTCGGCTTTCTCCAGAGCGGTTTCGATAGCAGTTGCCTCATCCAAGATTTCCTGCAGACGATCCCCTGCCTTTTCCTGTTCCCAACCCTGCCGGATTAGGGCGGCCACCTCGCCTGGTTCCCGTCCTCGCCGGTCATCATCTTCTTTGACGATGGCCCGGTCGAACATGCGCGCTGCCAAGACTCCCAGCTCTCGTAGGTCGCTGTTGCGCCGATCCCCAGGCCCGCCGATAACCCCAATTTTTCGTTGGCAATCCCAGCGCTCCAGGGTACTTTGAATGGCTTCGTAACCTGCTGGGTTGTGGGCATAGTCCACCAACACCTGGTAGCCCCCTACATCAAACAAGTTGAGGCGACCGGGGGTCTGGGCTACAGAACTGGTGAAGGTGCCCAGCGCCATGCGGATGTCGTCGATGGAAACCCCGTGCAGGAAGGCTGCCAAAGTAGCGGCCAGCACATTTTGGATCATGAAGCTGGCCTTGCCAGAGAGGGTGAGGGGAATTTTGGTTACATCTTCTATGCGCAGTTTCCAGCCCCGTTTCAAAATGGAGATGTGGCCCTCTTCATAGACAGCTGCTATGCCCCCGGAAGCAATGTGCTTTTGAATGAGGGGATTTTCCGGGTTCATGCTGAAATAGGCCACTGTCGCCTTGACATTGGCGGCCATGGCGGCCACCAGACCATCATCGGCATTCAAGACAGCGTAGCCCCGCTCGTGTACCGCTTCCACCAAGACGGATTTGACGCGGGCCATGTCTTCTAGGGTTTCGATATCCCCCAACCCCAGGTGATCTGAGGTTACGTTGAGCACCACGCCAATATCGCATTCCGGAAACCCCAGCCCCTCTCGCAAAATGCCGCCTCGCGCCGTTTCCAGCACTGCTACTTCCACGGTGGGATCCCTGAGCACCAGGCGGGCGCTGTGGGGGCCGGTCATGTCTCCCTTGGCAATTTGATGGTTTTGGATGTAAACGCCGTCGGTGGTGGTAAAGCCGACCCGCTTGCCGATGCCTTTGAGGATGTGGGCGATCAGGCGGGTGGTGGTGGTTTTGCCGTTGGTGCCGGTGACGGCCAGGATGGGGATGCGGGTGTGGCTGCCGGGGGGAAAGAGCATGTCGATGATGGGCTCAGCCACATTGCGCGGGATCCCTTCGCTGGGGGCCAGGTGCATGCGCAAACCCGGAGAAGCGTTCACCTCGACAATGCCGCCACCGGTTTCGTTGACGGGCTGGGCAATGTCCGGGCAGATGAGGTCGATGCCCGCCACATCCAGGCCGATGATCTGAGCTGCCCGTTCGGCAATGAAGGCGTTGTAGGGATGGATGATATCGGTGCAATCGACGGCGATGCCTCCGGTGCTCAGGTTGGCGGTGGATTTGAGGGTGCAATGTTCTCCTTTGGGCAGCACCGTATCCAGGGTGTAGCCTTTGCTTTCGAGGATACGCAGGGTCATGTCATCAACGCTGATTTGGGTCAGCACGTTTTCGTGGCCAAACCCCCGCCGCGGATCCCTGTTGACTTCGTCGATCAGCTCTTGAATGGTGGAGCGGCCATCTCCCACCACATAGGCTGGGATCCGCTTGGCCACAGCCACCAGCTTGTTGTTGATCACCAGCAGTCGGTAGTCATCCCCCACCAGGTGCTTTTCCACCAACACCACATCGGAGTATTGGCTGGCGGCATCGTAGGCGATCTCGGCGGCTTCCAGGCTGGTGATGTTGACGGTGATGCCCTTGCCGTGGTTGGCGTTAAGGGGCTTGATCACCACCGGAAAGCCCCCGACATCCTCGATGGTGGCTGCCAACTCGCTGCGGCGACGCACCGTATAGCCCTTGGGCACCGGGATCCCCATGTCCTGCAGCAGTTCTTTGGTGGCCCGCTTGTCGGCGGCCAGGTCGGCGGCAATGATGCTGGTTTTTTCAGTGGTGGTGGCTTCGATGCGCTTTTGGTAGACGCCGTACCCCAGTTGCACCAGGGATCCCTTGTTGAGGCGCAGATAGGGGATCCCGCGCAGGGCGGCCTCGTCCAGCAAAGCTTGGGTGCTGGGGCCGAAGCGGACGTTCTCTCGGATCTCTCGCAACTCTTGGATGTCCAGCTCCAGGTCGCGACGGTAGTCTTCTCCGTCCACCAAAGCTTGACAGAGGTAGACTGCAGCTTTGGCCGCAAAGCGCCCGGCCTCTGCCTCTTGATACTCGAACACGACGTTGTAGGTGCCGGGGGTGGAGGTTTCGCGGGTGCGGCCAAAATCCACTTTCATGCCGGCCAGAGTCTGCAGTTCCAAGGCCACATGCTCCACCACATGGCCCATGAGGGTGCCCTCTTCCACCCGTTGCAAGAATCCCCCATAGCAGCCGCGGGAGCACTGGTGTTCCCACAGTCCCGGCAACAGGGCCTCCAACCTTTCTTTGAAACCCGGGATGGTGTTGGTGGGTCGCTCCTGCAAGTCTTCCAGATCAAGCCGCATTTGAATCAGCTTATGACGACGGATGCTCCAGTAGTTGGGGCCACTGAGAACGCGGATGGATCGGATGCGCATAGGGTCTAGGGGAAACAGCGGGGAAGGGGACAGATAACTTAGGGTCGTTTTAGGGTCGTTTTCAGGATGCCGGCGCAGGAAACTGCCAAGGACTACATCCCGCTGGCGCGACCAGCCCTAATCTACACTCCCTTTGCCAAGGTCGAGAAAGAGTATCCTCTAATACAATTCTTTCGGCAGGCGAGCAAGGTTAAGACAACGCAATGGATCCCGCTTGACCACATCGGTACAGTGGGGGGCAGACGGGTCTGCGGCACATGGAAAGAACCTATCTGCTGGGGTTGGGCTGGATCTTGGGCCTGCTGGTGCGGGCTTGGCCCCAGGCTGCCGGGTGGGGCTGGGGGATCCTGCTGGGATTGGGGCTGTCGGGATCCCTGCTGTGCCGGCGGCAACCGCGTCTGGCCCGCACTTGGCTGGCGATGGGTCTGGTGGGGTGTCTGGCTTGGAATTACCTGGGTTGGCGGCAGCCTTTTCCCGGGCCGACGGATATCAGCCTGTTGGCCCCCCAGCAGCAGATGAACTTGGTGGGCACCGTCCTCTCGGAACCTCGTCCCACCCGCAGCGAACGGCGGCAATTTTGGCTGAGAGCAGAGCAGGTGCTCAACGCCGACTCCACGGCCCGCCAGGTCAGCGGCAAGCTCTACGTCACCACCGGCCCTGAGGCCCTCCAGGACAAGGATCTCCACCCCAACCAACGGGTGCGCCTGACGGGATCCCTGTACCTTCCCAGTCCGGCCTTGAACCCGGGCAGCTTCGATTTTCAAGCCTACCTGCAGCGCCAGGGGGCTTTTGCCGGCTTCAGCGCCCGTGAGGTGATCCTGCAGCCGGGGGGAAGAGGTTGGGGGGGCTGGGTGTTGCGGCGGCGGGTGCGAGAGGCGTTCGTTGCTGGATTGGGGGAGCGGCAGGGGAATCTGTTGGCTTCCTTGGTGCTGGGATCCCGGGCCGCCCAATTGGATTTCGACTTGCAGGATGCCTTCCGGGAAATCGGCATGGCCCATGCGCTGGCCGCCTCTGGGTTCCATGTGTCGCTGTTGGTGGGGGTGGTGTTTGTCCTAACACGGCGGTTGGCGGTGCGCCTGCAGCAGGGGAGCATCCTGGCGGTGCTGGGGCTTTATACCGCCCTCACGGGGTTCAGCCCTTCGGTGTTGCGAGCGGCACTGATGGGGGCGGCGGCCATGCTGGTGCTGACGGAGCCGCGCCTGGAAGGAAAGGTGAAGCTCAATCCCCTGGGGACGCTACTGGTGGCGGCGGTTTTGCTCTTAATCTACGAGCCGCTGTGGATTACAGACCTGGGGTTTCAGCTCAGCTTTGCCGCCACCCTGGGCCTGCTGGTCGGAACAGCCCCAATTGTTTCCCGGCTGGACTTTTTGCCTCCGGCTGTGGCCACCGCCTTGGCCGTTCCGCTGGCAGCCCAGATCTGGACCTTGCCGCTGCAAGTGGCCATCTTTGGCCGCATCCCCACCTACTCGCTGCTGGCCAACCCGCTGCTGCTGATTCTGCTAGTGCCGCTGCTGGTGGCGGGGTTCGGGGTGGCGTTTGGGGCTTTGCTCTGGCCGGGGCTGGGATCCCTGCTGGCCCGGCCCTTGACGTTTTTGATCACGCCTTTAATCAACTGGGTGAACTGGATGGCCAGCTGGCCTCTGAGTTCCTACTACACCGGCCGGGTCTCCCTGCTCCAGTGCCTGCTCCTCTACGGGGCGCTGGTGGCCCTAACCTTTTGGCCGCGGTGGCGACAGGCCTTCCGCTGGCAGGGCACAGCCCTGATCATGGCCGCCATCCTCCTGGGTCCAAGGATGTGGCCGGGGCCGCCGGTCCAAATTACCGCCTTGGCCAGTGGACGAATTCCCATCCTGGCCATTCAAGCGGAAGGGCGCCACCTCTTGCTCAACAGCGGGGATCCCCGTTTGGCAGAACGCACGGTGTTGCCCTTTTTGCGGCAGCAGGGCTTGCACCGTCTGGACGGGGCGGTGGCCATGACCTCCGCCGGCTCTGCCAATGGCGGCTGGGAGATCCTGCTGTCGGCTTTCTCCAAAGGAGTACGTCCCGCCAACGCGATTGGGCAATTCTGGGATGGGGGAGGGGCTAATGCGGCTTCCGAAAGTTACCTGCGTTCCCTTAGTGCCGTGCAAGCTGCCCAGATCCCCTATCAGGTGCTGCAGCCAGGCGATCGGATGCCTTTCTCGGAGCGGCTGCGGCTGCAAGCTGTCTACACCAACCCCCTGGTGTTGACTTTAGAAACAGAGGGATCCCATTGGCTGCTGCTGGGCTCTGCCGGCACCCATGTGCAAGCCGAGCTAACCGGATCCCCGCTGATGCCGGCCCAGATCGACTGGCTGTGGTGGGACGGAGGATCCCTGATTCTGGATCTGTTGGAGCGCTTTCAGGTGCAGGCGGGCATCAGCTCTGGCCCTGTCAGCGAAGCAGTGACTGCCTGGTTTCGGCAAAAACAACGGCCCCTCTACGTAGCCGATCGAGCTGGAGCGGTGAGCTGGTCGCGACGGGGAGTGCAAACCCTGAGGGCGCAATTGGAGTAGGGCCGGTTTCCAGACCAGGCAGCTTTCTCAGCAGCCTCCCAGTTATCCTGTTTTTGCAACTACGAGCCTCAATCGTTCTCAAGCGTTAATTATTGATTCATGACTGCCTTATGAGCATAGCTGCCAATTAGGCTAAGAATAGCCTCAAGAGGTTTTGCAGCGGGTGATCCATGTCCAAGGCAGAGATGGCGCTGAGCTTTCTGGCCCAGATTCCTCCCGGCTATCTCAACCTGATGGGGTATGTGGACGAGTCGGAAGTGAATGGGCCGGGCTGCCGTGCGGTGGTGTGGGTGCAGGGCTGCTTGCGGGAGTGCCCAGGCTGTTTCAACCCGGCTTCCTGGCCGTTTGTCATCCATCAACTGGTGAGCGTGACCGACCTAGCAGCCCAAATCCTAAGCAACCCCAAAAATCAAGGGGTAACCTTCTCCGGCGGGGAACCCTTCTGGCAGGCTCCTGCCCTGGCCAGCTTGGCGCGGCTTCTCAAGGCCAAAGGGCTGACAGTGATGTCTTTTACCGGCTTTACCCTAGAACAGTTGCACTCCCCCCAAGCTCCTCCCGGCGCCCAGGAGCTGCTGCAAGAGCTGGATATTTTAGTGGACGGCCCCTATCTCCAATCTCAGGCCATTCACTCCCCCCACTCGCTGGTCTCTTCCCGCAACCAGCGGGTGCACGTCTTCAACCCCGCCTTGCAAAACCAGCTTAATTGGGCCAGTGACCAGGTGGAAATTCATATCCTCAAAGATGGAACCCGCATCGTTACCGGCTACGGCAGCCAGTTTCTCCTCGACGAGGCAGGCTCTTGAACTGCAGTGATCCTTTATCCTACACCTGCAGCGGTTCCCTGAGACAAGCGGGCAGTTGCCAGCACATCTCCAGCCAGTTTTTTAGCTCTTCCGGTTGGCCCATGAGGCTCATTTCCACCAGCAAAATGGCGGCCCGGTCGGCGGCGCCTTTGGATCCGAGACGAATTAGGGCAGACAGGCTCTCTTCCCGCCAGCAGATGGATACCCCCTGCCGGATCAAGGCCTGGGCGGCAGCGGGAATGCACGAGGGTGGCACCTGGATGTCTCGCCGCTCGTAGTCGACAGTAGGTAGCATGAACGGCAACCCAAATCTTTATTATGTTTTAATCTTCTTCCCTTTTCGCTTGTCTGTCACGGGTCTTTGCAAAGTATGAAGTAATCTTTTGTAAACTTTGTAGAGTTCTCGACATCGTTGAGAACAGTGGGCGAGCAAGCGCGGGATCTCTCGCGGGATCCCTGGAGAAAACTTAAAAGATAGCGGCGATTTCTCAGCCTCATTTCCCCACAGCCGCGAGAATGGCTGCATGCGCAGGAGATGGGGAGATGCGAGCAGAAGGTTGGGAGAGGCGGGTTGGTCGCTGGTTGCCCAAGGCCACCCTTGCCGGAGCCGTATTGATCCTAGTGGCGATGGGCAGGCCGCTGCGACTGGTGGGCAACGGAGAAAATATGGTGGTGTTCACCTGGGGAGGGGGGGTGAGCCCGATGGCTTTGCAGCCAGGTCTGCATTGGGTGCCGCCTTTTGTCTCGCGCACGGTTACCTTCGATGTAAAAACGCAGGCCCTCACCTGGAAGGACAACGACCCGACTGCCTACGCGCCGCGGCTGGTGGCCCTTTCTCAGGATGGGCAGCAGATTGCGGCTGAGGCGACGCTGCAGTTTCGCATTGTGGACGCCCCCAAGGTCTATACGCAACTGGGGGAAAATTACCTGGATCGCATCGCCCCCATCGTCCGGTCGGTCATTCTGAATGAGACCAGCGGCTTTTCCGCCCAGGCTCTGTATTCTACCGAGCGTCCGCTGCTCCAGGGCCAAATCCGCGAACGGGTGGCTCTTCTGCTGAAGGAATACGGCATCGAGGTTTTGGATTTTCTGCTGCGGGATGTGGATTTCGATCCTGATTTCGTAGCGGCCATTGAGGCAAAAACCATTGCCGAAAATCAACTGGCGCAAAAGCAATTTGAGATCGAGCAGGCCCGCCAAGATGCCCGCGCCATCATTTCTCAAGCGGAGGCAGAAGCCGGTCAATTGAGAGCCAAAGCACAGGCCCTCACCCAAAATCCGCAGTACCTAGAGGTGGTCAAAGCCGCGGTACTGGGATCCCGTCTGGAAACTTTGATCACCAAATAACTCAACAGGAAATCAATCCTTTTAGCCTGTCCCCAATTTCCTCAGCTCTTCTCACCGACCCTAAAACGGGAGCAGCCGCCATGTATCCAACAGGAGAAGCACCCCACAGCAGAGCCGGTTGGCTAACCGCGGGAGGGATCGCCGTCTTGGCGGCCCTGGGAGTGCTCCGCGCTTGCCTGTACGTCACTTTGCCCGGACATGCCACTGTAGTTTTCAATACCTTTTCCGGGTTGCAGAAGGGGCGGGTGGAACTGCCAGGGGCCATCTTCCGGATCCCAGGGATCGAGACGCCGATCACCTACACCGTGCTCACCCGCGTTTGGGAGTTTACCAACGACCCCGCCTCGGCCAATGCCATCAGCAACGCCATCACCGTGAACACTGCCGATGGGCAAGCCTTTGCCATCGATGTAGCCATTGCCCTCAAGCCCAACCTCGCCACTTTGGACGAGCTGCACGCCAACATCGGCGAGAACTATCTTTCCACGGTGGTGGTGCCGGTGGTGCGCTCCAAAATCCGGGATATCTCCGCCTCTTTCAATTCGGAAGACTTTTACCGGAAAAGCCAGCGGGCTGCCATCGAACAACGAGCGCTGGACTTGATTCGCCAAGAGATGCCCACTGTCAACCGCGATGGCCAAACCCTGCCTCTGGTGCAGGTGGAGGGCCTGTTTCTGGGCAACCCTGACTTTCCACAAGCCCTGCGAGATTCCATTGAACGCAAACAGGTAGCCTCGATTACAGCACAGACGGCGGCAGTACGGGCGCAGATCCAGGAAAAAGAGACGGAGCGACTGTTAATCCTGGCGGCGGCCAACCAGCGGGCCATCGAGCTGAAAGGACAAGCGGCAGCGCAGAACGCGCAACTGGCGGATCTGCTGTTCTACGAGAAGCTGCAAGAGCGCATCCAAAACCCGACGGGCTCGCTGCCCCCTTTGCGCATCATCCGCGTCGAGGGAGATGCCACCGTGTTTCTCAATGTGGATCCCCATCAGGCAGCCTTACAAAGAGCGCAGTAGGTTCAGCAAAGTTGCGGAGTACAGACTTAAAAGTCTGAGTATAAAGTGTGTCCAGATGTGAAGGCGAAGGGATGTCATTCGAGTTCGTTGACATCCTACCGCCAGGGGTCTGGACTGGGATCCCCTGTGGGGTTGCGCCGAATCCGGCTGAGGGGGAAAGCTCGTACTCGATGCAAGACTAGATTTTGGCCGCCATGAACTCCCGCCTGACTCACACCCCCTTTCCCCGTCTAAACCCGAAGCTGGCGGAGGCGGATCATGTTTTGGTGGTGGACGATCAGGCCAGCAGCCGCCTCTACATCGGTGAGCTGTTGCGGTCGGCCCACTTCCGCGTGAGCGAGGCCACCAACGGCGAAGAGGCTTTGGAGGCTGTGGAGCGGCTTCGGCCAGACTTGGTGCTGTTGGATGTGCTGATGCCGAACATGAGCGGGTTCGATGTCTGCCGGCAACTGAAGGCCAATGAGCTGACCCGCCTGATCCCCGTTGTGCTGATCACTGCCCTGACCGACCGCTCCAATCGCCTGATGGGGATGCAGGTGGGGGCCGACGACATTTTGACCAAGCCCTTCGATCACGTGGAGCTGCTGGCGCGGGTACGCTCATCCATCCACCAAAAGCGCTTGAACGAAGACCTGGATCACGCTGCCAGGGTGTTGTTTGCCATTGCCCGCGCTGTGGAGAGCCGGGATCCCACCACGGGTGACCATTGCGAACGCTTGGTGGCCATGGGGGAACAGTTTGGCCGTTACTTGGGGCTGTCTCGTCAACAGATCAAGGCCCTGCGCTGGGGCGGCTACCTGCACGACATCGGCAAAGTCGGGATCCCGGATGCGATTTTGTGCAAGCAGGGCAAGCATACCCCGGAAGAATGGGAGATCATGAAGTCCCACGTCTTGATTGGCGAAGACATTTGTCGGGGCTTGCGCACCATGCAGGATGTGCTGCCGATCATCCGCCACCACCACGAGCGTTGGGATGGCAGCGGCTACCCGGATGGGCTGGCAGGCGAAGAGATTCCCCTGTTGGCCCGCGTCTTTCAGGTGATCGACATTTTCGACGCTCTGACCTCTCCTCGCCCCTACAAACCCGCCTTGACTGCCGAACAGGCCATAGGAGTGCTGCGGGAGGAAACCCGCAAGGGCTGGCGGGATCCGAACTTGGTGCGCGAGTTTTGTGACTTTATGTTTGTTACGGCCTTTAATTTGGTGGAGGCGGGATAGGGTCTGGAGGGCCGGGCCAGTCTGGAGAGGCGGCTTTTGGGGTTTGAGCGGCAACGATTACCCCGGCTACACGGATCCCGGCAGCGGCCAATACCTGCTGGGCGGCTTGCACAGTAGAGCCGGTGGTGTAGATGTCGTCCACCAGAAGAACCGGTGTGGCCGGAACTTGTTTCAGGGCAAAGGCCCCGGCCAAGTTGTGCTGTCGTTGCAGCGGGTTGAGCTCATGTTGAGCCGCTGTGGCCCGCACCCGCACCAGAGCCTCAGGCCAATGTCTCAGACCTGTCCGCTGGCAAAAGGCTTGGCTGATCAAGGCGGCTTGGTTGTAGCCCCGTTGCCGCAGGCGCTCCGCATGAAGCGGGATGGGCACCACCGTATAGTCCAAGCCATAGGCCCTACGGAAGCCTGAAGACGGCTGTCGGCTTTCCACCCAGCGGGATCCCAGCCATTCTCCCAAAACCGAGCCAATGCGCCGTTGTCCTTCGTACTTCAGGCAGTAGATGGCCCTGCGCAGCGCCCCCCGGTGGATCCCCCAGGCGTAAAGTGGCCAAGGCGAGGTGGTGACTGGCCAAGTGGCAAGGCGCTCCGCCTGCAACCGCCTTTGACAGTCTTGACAGAACACGGCCTTGGCAGGGCGCCGGCAAAGCGGACATGGAGGCACAATCCACCAATCTAACCAGCCCATCGTCTGCTAGGGATCCTTTCTGGTGTGCAGAGTCTCCTAAAAAGCTGAGGCAAGGGGGGAACGAGGCCGAAATTCAGACTCGGCCAGGCTAACAGCCCAGCAGTCCATCCCCAAGTTGACGCTGGGATCCCGCCTTGCTAGGATTCAATATCGCCGGATAATTCAACCGGATAATTTAAAATTTAAGCCGTGACCTTCTCTGCCAGCCCATGCCCACCATTCAGCAACTGATCCGTGAGGAGCGCAGCGTTGCCGCTCGCAAAACCAAGTCCCCTGCCCTGAAGG
Source organism: Thermostichus sp. OS-CIW-33 (assembly GCF_054059615.1). Taxonomy (NCBI): domain Bacteria; kingdom Bacillati; phylum Cyanobacteriota; class Cyanophyceae; order Thermostichales; family Thermostichaceae; genus Thermostichus; species Thermostichus sp. OS-CIW-33. Next base: position 107,086 of record NZ_JBSSCH010000006.1, on the reverse strand, counting down.
CTTGTCCACAGCGGCGGGGGGTTTGCACCCGAGTGTACACGACAACGCCCAAAAAGCCCAACTCGGCCCTGAGAAAAGTGGCTCGCGTTCGCCTCACTTCCGGCTTTGAGGTCACTGCCTACATTCCTGGCATCGGCCACAACCTGCAGGAGCACTCTGTGGTCATGATTCGCGGTGGGCGGGTTAAGGATCTGCCCGGCGTGCGTTACCACATTATCCGGGGCACCCTCGACGCTGCAGGGGTCAAAGACCGCAAACAAGGCCGCTCCAAATACGGGGCGAAACGGCCCAAGCCGGGCCAAGCTCCAGCCGCCGCTGGCAAGAAAAAATAGCTTTGCCCTCACCCTCAACCCTCCATATCCCACTCGTCATCTTTCTTTCTGCCATCCCCATCTGAACAAGCAACCCAGCTCCTATGTCTCGCCGCAACCGTGCCCCTCGTCGTGATGTGCCCCCGGATCCCAAGTATGGGAGCCGTCTGGTTACCATGCTGATCCGCAAGTTGATGATGAGGGGTAAGGCATCCCTGGCTGCCAGGATCCTCTATGAAGCTCTGGACATTGTGCGGGAGCGCACTGGCCAAGACCCACTGCCCTTGCTGGAAAATGCTGTTCGCAACGCCACCCCACTGGTGGAGGTGAAAGCCCGCCGGGTGGGCGGAGCCACTTATCAGGTGCCTGTGGAGGTGAGAGGAGAACGGGGCACTTCCCTAGCGCTGCGCTGGTTGGTGACCTTTTCGCGCACTCGTCCAGGTCGCACCATGGCCGCCAAGTTGGCCAATGAGCTGATCGATGCAGCCAACGAAACCGGCAGCGCCATTCGACGGCGGGAAGAGGTGCATCGCATGGCCGAGGCCAACAAGGCCTTTGCCCACTACCGCTACTGAACTAGCCTGGCGGAGCAGTGGAGACTTTTGGGATCCCTGTTCTGCCCAGCCCGAGTTCCAGCGAGGTGGAGAAAAATCGGCAAAAAAGATTAGAATTGTAAAGGATTTTTTAGTTTGCCCAAGTCGCAGGGCGACGAGGATTGGGAGGTTGACGTGGCACGCACAGTTCCCCTAGAACGAGTCCGAAACATCGGCATCGCGGCTCACATCGATGCTGGCAAGACCACGACCACAGAGCGGATTCTCTTCTACTCCGGTCTGGTGCACAAAATTGGCGAAGTTCACGACGGAACTGCGGTCACCGATTGGATGGCCCAGGAGCGGGAGCGGGGCATCACCATCACCGCTGCGGCCATCACCACCCGTTGGACTAAGCGGGATCCCGCAAATCCTTCCCAGCCCCTCTCCGGCGCACCGGAGTACACCATCAACATCATCGATACTCCTGGGCACGTCGATTTCACCATTGAAGTTGAGCGCTCCATGCGGGTGCTGGATGGGGTGATCGCCGTCTTTGACTCGGTGGGCGGCGTGCAGCCTCAGTCTGAGACCGTCTGGCGGCAAGCCAATCGTTACAATGTGCCCCGCATTGCCTTCGTCAACAAAATGGATCGCATGGGGGCCAATTTCCTCAAGGTTTACAACCAGATCCGGGAGCGCCTCAAGGCCAATGCTGTGCCCATCCAACTGCCCATCGGTGCCGAAGACGGGTTTTGCGGCATTGTTGACTTGGTGCGGATGCAAGCCCGCATTTATATGGATGAGATCGGCAAAGATATTCGTCCGGCCCCCATCCCTGAGGAGATGAAAGATCTCGTGGCAGAGTATCGGGCCAAGCTGGTGGAAGCAGTGGCCGAGACGGACGAAGCTCTGATGGAAAAGTACTTCGCCGAAGAAGATCTGAGCGAAGCCGACTTGATGGCGGGTCTGCGCAAAGGCACGATCAGCGGCCAAATTGTGCCCATGCTGTGTGGCTCTGCCTTCAAGAACAAGGGAGTCCAGATGCTGCTGGATGCGGTGGTGGATTACCTGCCCTCGCCTGTGGATATTCCGGCCATCAAGGGGGTGCTGCCAGATGGCTCAGAAGTGTCCCGCCGTGCCAGCGACGATGAGCCCTTCTCCGCCCTGGCCTTCAAGTTGATGAGTGATAAGTACGGGGATCTCACCTTTATTCGCGTCTACTCGGGGGTGTTGACCAAAGGTACTTATGTGCTCAACTCCACCAAGAACAAGAAGGAGCGAATTTCGCGGTTGGTGGTGCTGAAGGCCGATGAACGCTTGGACGTGGATGAGCTGCGGGCAGGAGATCTGGGAGCTGTGGTGGGCCTCAAGGACACCACTACCGGGGACACCCTCTGCGACGAAAATGCGCCGGTGATCCTAGAGTCACTGTTCATCCCAGAGCCGGTGATCTCGGTGGCTGTAGAACCCAAAACCAAAGCCGATATCGATAAGCTCTCCAAGGCCCTACAGGCCCTGGCCAAGGAGGATCCCACCTTCCGCGTGTCTGTGGATCCCGAGACCAATCAAACCATTATCTCTGGGATGGGCGAGCTGCACCTGGAGATCTTGGTGGATCGGATGCTGCGGGAGTTCAACGTAGAAGCCAATGTTGGCAACCCACAGGTGGCCTACCGCGAAACCATTCGCAAGCCGGTCAGCCGCGTGGAAGGCAAGTTTGTTCGCCAGAGCGGTGGCCGTGGCCAGTACGGCCATGTGGTGATCGACCTAGAGCCGGCGGAGCCGGGTACAGGGTTTGAGTTCGTTTCCAAAATTGTGGGTGGCGTTGTGCCCAAGGAATACATTGGGCCAGCCGAGCAAGGGATCCGGGAAGCCTGCGAATCCGGTGTGCTGGCGGGCTATCCCTTGATCGACATCCGCGCCACTCTGGTGGATGGCTCCTACCACGAGGTGGACTCCAGCGAAATGGCCTTCAAGATCGCCGGTTCGATGGCTCTGAAGGAGGCCGCTCGCAGGGCAAGCCCTACCCTGCTGGAGCCGATGATGAAGGTCGAGGTGGAAGTCCCTGAAGCCTTTGTGGGGGATGTCATCGGGGACATCAACGCCCGCCGCGGCCAGATGGAGGGGATGAATACAGAAGGCGGCATTACCAAAGTCAATGCCAAGGTTCCGTTGGCGGAGATGTTTGGCTATGCCACCGACATTCGCTCCAAAACCCAGGGTCGAGGCACCTTCACGATGGAGTTCAGCCACTACGAGGAAGTTCCTCGCAGTATCGCCGAAGCCATCATTGCCAAAAACAAAGGAAATGAGTAGCTGACTGAAACCAAAAAGGAAGTGACGATTCATGGCACGCGCTAAGTTTGAACGCACCAAACCCCATGTCAACGTTGGCACCATCGGCCATGTTGACCACGGCAAGACCACCCTGACGGCTGCCATCACCACCACCTTGGCTGCTTTGGGTCAGGCCACAGCCAAAAGGTACGATGAGATCGACGCAGCGCCAGAGGAAAAAGCTCGCGGCATTACCATCAACACCGCCCACGTCGAGTATCAGACTGCCAACCGTCACTACGCCCACGTGGATTGTCCCGGCCACGCCGACTACGTGAAGAACATGATCACAGGCGCGGCTCAGATGGATGGGGCCATCTTGGTGGTGTCTGCAGCTGATGGTCCCATGCCCCAAACACGGGAGCACATCCTGTTGGCCCGTCAGGTAGGGGTGCCCAGCTTGGTGGTCTTTCTGAACAAGGCAGACATGGTGGACGATCCAGAGCTGCTGGAGTTGGTGGAGCTGGAAGTGCGGGAGCTTCTCTCCAAATACGACTTCCCCGGCGACGACGTTCCCATCATCAGAGGATCGGCGCTGAAAGCCCTAGAAAGAATGACCGCCAACCCCAAAACCCAGCGGGGCGAAGATCCTTGGGTGGACAAAATTTATGAGCTGATGGATGCGGTGGACTCCTACATTCCCACGCCTGAGCGGGATGTGGATAAGCCCTTCCTGATGGCTGTGGAGGATGTCTTCTCGATTACCGGTCGGGGCACGGTGGCCACGGGCCGGATCGAGCGGGGCCGCATCAAAGTGGGCGAAACGGTGGAACTGGTGGGCCTGCGGGAAACTCGCTCTACCACCGTTACTGGCCTGGAAATGTTCCAAAAAACCCTCGATGAGGGGATCGCCGGCGACAACGTTGGTGTGCTGTTGCGGGGCATTCAGAAGAACGAAGTGGAGCGCGGCATGGTGCTGGCCAAGCCCAAGACCATTACTCCTCACACCAGCTTCGAGTCTGAGGTGTATGTCCTCAAGAAAGAGGAAGGAGGTCGCCACACGCCGTTCTTCGCCGGCTATCGTCCTCAGTTCTATGTGCGCACCACCGATGTAACCGGCACCATCTCTTCCTTCACGGCTGATGACGGATCCCAGCCAGAGATGGTGATGCCTGGTGACCGCGTCAGGATGACGGTGGAGCTGATCCAGCCCATCGCCATTGAGCAGGGGATGCGCTTTGCTATCCGCGAGGGTGGCCGTACCGTCGGAGCGGGTGTTGTCTCCAAGATCCTGAAGTAAGCTGCTTTTTCTCGGCAGGGATTGAGTGCTGGCGGCCCCAGACCAACTCGGTCGCAACAGTGGTGCGGAGCACTTTCCCTGCTGACCTTTTCGAGTCCACCGTTCTCTGGATTGCTCTCCGGCCATGCCTACCTTGACTCAACAGAAAATTCGTATCCGCCTGAAGGCTTACGATCATCGGCTGCTGGATACTTCCTGCGACAAAATCGTGGATACGGCTCGTCGTACCGACGCCGTGCCGGTTGGCCCGATTCCTTTGCCTACTCGGCGCCGCATCTACTGTGTGCTGCGCTCCCCCCACACCGACAAGGACTCGCGGGAACATTTTGAAACCCGCACCCACCGGCGCATTATCGACATCTATTCCCCCTCTTCCAAAACCATCGATGCTCTCATGAAGCTGGATCTGCCGGCAGGGGTAGATATCGAGGTGAAGCTGTGATGGATCTGCAGGGATCCCCCGCTTTCGCAGTCATTTCGTAGAGCTTGGATGAGGGCAGCAGCGGGTGACAACATCGGTTGATCCAGTTGACCACGATAGCGGTGGGGAGCACTTTCAGGAGTTGACAGCTCCAGAAGCGGCTACATCCCCCATTCCGGTTTTGGTGGTGGGGGCCTTGGGCAAAATGGGGCGGGAGGTGGTGCGAGCCGTTGCCCAGACGCCCGACATGAGGTTGGTGGGGGCGGTGGCCCGCTCTCAACTGGGCTCGGATATTGGCGAGGTGCTGGGCCTGGGATCCCTGGGGGTGGAGATTACCGATGACTTGTCGGGGCAGTTGCTGAGGTTGTCGCAGCGCAGCAACCGCAGCGTGATGGTGGATTTTACCCATCCTCGGTCGGCATTTGAACATGTTCGCTCGGCCATTGCCTTTGGCGTGCGTCCGGTGGTGGGGACGACGGGCCTGACGCCGGAGCAGGTGGAGCGGCTGCGGGATCTGGCGGACAAGTCGGGTGTGGGCTGTTTAATCGCGCCCAATTTTGCCATCGGCATGATTTTGCTGCAGCAGATGGCCCTGCAGGCGGCCCAGTATTTTGACCACGTTGAGATCATCGAGCTGCACCACAACCGCAAAGCGGATGCCCCCAGCGGCACGGCTCTACAGACGGCACAACGGCTGGGACAATTGGGCAAAACCTTTAACCCGCCCGTTCGCGACAGCGGGACGGAGTCCTCAGTGGAAGAAAAAGAGCTGATCCCCGGTGCGCGGGGAGGGCTCTCTGGCCCCAACATTCCCATTCACAGCGTTCGTCTGCCGGGGTTGATCGCCCATCAGGAGGTCATTTTTGGTGGGATGGGGCAAACCCTCACGTTGAGACACGACACCACCGATCGGATAGCTTTTATGCCAGGAGTGATCCTGGGGATCCGCAAGGTGCTGCAGCTCAAAGGTTTGGTCTACGGGCTGGAGCAAGTGTTGAGCTAGCCGGTCAGGGGAGGGATCCCGGCCTCATCCAGAATGCGGGGGATGAGGTGCTCGGCTTTGACGGCCATCAGATGCACCCCATGGCAGATCTGGCGGGCCTGACGCACCTGTTCGGCGGCAATGCGGATCCCTTCTTCGAGGGGGTGGGCGGCGTTGGCCAGCCGCTGGATAATCCCGTCTGGGATCTTCACTCCTGGCAGGTTGCGGTTGATAAACTCGGCATTTTTGGCCGACTTGAGCAAAAAGATGCCAGCCAGGATGGGCTTGCCGGCGGGACGGCCCAACTTATCCATGAAGCGCTCCAGCTGCTCGAAGTCGGTGACCATCTGGCTTTGGAAAAATTGGGCTCCGTTTTCCAGCTTGCGGTGGAAGCGCCGCTCCAGGCCGGAAAAGCTGCCCGATTGGGGTTCTACTGCTGCCCCCGGCAACAGATGCGTGCCCCCATCCGGGAGAGGTTTGCCGTTGCAATCGAGGCCATTGTTCAGCCGTTGGATAAGCTGCAGCAGGCGCACCGACTCCAGATCGAACACGGCGCGGGCATCGGGGCAATCGCCGATGTGGATGGGATCCCCGGTGAGGGCCAACACATTGCGCAGGCCGAGAGCTGAGGCCCCCAACAGATCCCCCTGGAGGGCCAGGCGGTTGCGATCCCGACAGGCCAACTGCAGGATCGGTTCAACGCCTGCCTGATGCAACAGCAGCGAAGCTGCCAACGGGCTCATGCGGGCCATGGCTCGGTTGGAGTCCGTAATGTTGATGGCATGCACCCGCCCCTTGAGCTGCTGGGCCAGAGACAGCAGGGTGCTGGTGTCGGATCCCTTGGGGGGGGTAATCTCGGCGGTGAGCAGAAATTCCCCCCGCTGGATGGCCTGGGCGAAGCGGGACAGGGGAGGTGATGAGGGGATCAGGGCCACAATTTCGGCAGAAAGGGTAAAACGGGCTGGCCTATTATCGACTTTTCCAGGAGGTTTTTCCAGACAGGTCGTCCTTTCTCAAGGCTTGGGCGAGGGAAGGGGGCTGGGCGGGAGTTGTACCCGCATTTCCCCCAGCCATATCTTGGGATCCCCCTGTTGCAGATGCTGCCGCCAATCCTGTGCTGCTGCAGGAGGGATCCCGTCCGGGCTTAAAGTCCAGCTCCAGCCGATCACCTGAGGCCAGCGCTGCGCCTCCAGACCTTCCAGCAGCGGTTGAGAGGCTTCCGAGCCCAGGGCTGGCCCGCGGATCACCACAGGCACTTCCGGGTTGAGGGCCTCAAGGCGGCGGTACAGCGGTTCAAAAGCGGCGGGATCCCCCGTTACCTGTAGGCTCAGCCAGTCCATCTCAGGGAACCGAGCCCAGGTGGACACGGCCTTGGCATCTTCTCCGTCCAGCTCCACCACCCAGAGCAAATTGGCCGGGGACTCCGTCCCGCTAACGCGAACAGAGCGCAGGGTTTGCATCAGGTGTTGGTAAGCCCGTTGTTGCAGCGAGGACTCCGTCCCACCAAAGGGCTCCCCACCGCTACCGCGAGCGCGTTCGGGATCCCCGTCGCCAACAACGACGGCCAGGATGATGGGGGTGGCAAAGCGCTGGATCCCGCGGGCCCAAGAGCGCAAGGTCTCATCGTGATCCCCATTGGCCAAGGCAGAAAGTTGGGCTGGATCTAGCCGCAGGCGCAGGTAGGGGACTGAGCCGCTTTCCCGCAGGCGACTGGCCAACTGCTGTGGAAAGTCCTGGCGGGGATCCCAGAGGTGATCCACGGCTGCCCAGGCGGGGGGTTGACCGATGGCCTGGCGATAGGCGAGGAGTTGATCCCAAGTGGGAATGCCCGGCCAAGCGACCCCGTGATACAGCCGACCCGGAGGTGGCGGCAGCGGCCTACCCCGCAGAAAGGGGGCGGAATCGGGTGGGATTGGCGAGGTGAGAACAACCTCCAGCCGCAGCGGCGGCAAGACCTCACCGGCAGGGGGATGCGGCAGGGAGAAAGGGAGGATCCAACTGCGCTCCTGGAACTGGCCTCGGATGATCTGCTGAGGGTGAAAGTCCTGGGGAGGTGGCAGCGGTTCCAGCGGGTCTTCCCCCCAGAAAGCCCGTTGGATTACCAAGCGCACCCCTGCGCCGGGGTGGATCAGAGGCGTGGTGGTATCCAGGTGAAAGCTACCCCTGAGGCGGGTGGACGTCTCATTGGGCTCAACCCGGAAGGAGAAGGTGAGCTGGTCAGATCGGTAGGTGCCTGGAGCGGGGGAAGCAGTGGGGGGCGGGGATCCCGGCAGGCTTTCGCAGTCGGTGCAGGGAAAAATGGCCTGCGGATGGAGCGAAACGGGAGCCTCGCGGGCGGATTGCAGTTGCTCAGCAGTGATGACAAAACTGGCCCAAAGGTGTTTCAGACGGGGCTCCCGACCAGGCTGAATATCGGAAAAGGATCGGCCTTCGGGAGTGGCCGTCCGCGTGCCGACAGCAGCGCCATCCAGAGGGACTGTAGAAACCGGGTCGTCAGCACATCCCCCCAAAAAACCAACCGACAAAATCAGCAGCAGCGCCCAGCCGCAAGTGCTCCGCACCGCTACCGCGACCCAGGGGTCGAGTTTGCAGTTGGATGGCTGGATCATGATCTCACCTCAATACACCACTCCTGCCCGGCTACCGAAGGGAGTCGATGCCGCTCTCGTCTTGTGGACGGTGCGGTTCCCGACGGGGCACCAACGCAAACGGCCAGCAAGATCCCTTTCCCTCCGGTTGCTAGAGGGATCCTCGCCCAGAGGCACACCCTTTGAGATTGATCCCGATCACACCCGTTGCTGAACGGGAAAGGTCTCCGTCCTGCCCAGGCGAACTATCCCTGCGGCACGGTTGCGACTTCTGGGTAAATGGTCAGGATCCCTTCGTAGAGGATTTGGCCGGGCTGCACCTCCAGGCGGTCAATGCGCACGCCCGGATCCAACTGAATGGGGAAATCGGCCAGGCCGGGGATGGGGATCTCTTGGCCTTCGCTCACCCAGAGGGGATTGACCAGCCGCAACCGGTTGGGACCTTGGGCTTCTAGGCCGGTCAGCACCGTCACCGGCGCTTCCACCCCTTCGGGAGTGGTTAAGTTGGCCTGGATGCGCAGCCGACCCTGTTCCAGCGTGACCTGAGGCTGGCGGATAAGAAAAGGCACCACTTGGCCCCCAACGGGCAACTGCACCTGGGCCTGGGCCAGTTGGGCTTGGATGAGGGGAGCCTGGAGGGTGCGGTTCAGGTCTTCCTCGGTGAGGCGTAAACTCACCTGCACCGGCACAGGGGCCAATAGCCGCAGCGGGCTCCGTCCCTGGATGGCTTCGCCCACATTGAGGCGAATATCCTGGCCCCGCAGCCGCAGATGGCTGACCTGAAAGCCTTGATAGCTGAGGTTGTCTCCCGACACCTGGGCTTGAGGGATCTGCCCGTTCAAAATCTGGGCGTCGGAGCCGGCAATTTGCACTTGCAGGTTATCGACCCTCTGAACCTCCGAACGGATCCAAGCGGCCACCAAGGGGCTGAGAAGGGATCCGGCAATCTGGGCAAATCCGGGGGGCCAAGGCCAAAACATGGTGGGTAGGCTGAGCAGCAGAGCAAACCCCAGCCGCTGCCCTGCTTGCGAAAGCCGTTGGCGGCGACAGGCTGCCGATTGGGTTTGGAGAGGAGACGGATCTGGACTGGGCCGATGGCAAGACGTGAGCAGCACTGGATACCTCAGGAGCAACGACAAGCGATGGTTTCCACCCAACTACAACCAGACTAGGGCAGGACTTCTCTGCCGAACAGAGGGATCCCCCGCACACTTGGAGAGGCTATCCATCCGTCAACTGCCACCAAAGATACCCCAGCCGCAGGTAGTGAAGCCGTAGCCAGGGCAAAGGGAAAGAGCGGGGCGGCTGGCGAAACAGAGCGCTCATCTGGGAAGGGATCCCGGCGATCTCCTGGGCCAGCATTTTGCCCGCCCACACTGCTGTGGCCACACCGCTGCCGTGATAGGCCAAGCCGTACCACAGGCTGGGATCCGCCGGCGAAGGGCCAATATGGGGGTGAAACTGCCGAGAAAGGCAGACCAGTCCATTCCAGGCGTACTCGATCTCCACCCCTTCCCAGGCGGGGAAAAGACGATAGAGCTGTCGGGTCATCCAAGTGCGCAACTGCTGTCGCTCCGTCGGGGTATCGCGGGTGCCGCCCCGTCCCCCAAACAGCAAACGCCCATCCGGCAGTAGGCGGTAATAAAACAGCAGCCGCCGCATGTCGTAGAGTGGCGTCGGATTCCACCACCCTTGCGCTTTCTGCTCCTGAGGCGTCAGAGGTCGGGTGACCAGGATGTTGGACAGTGCCGGCAGCAGGGATCCCGCCAGTTGGGGATACAGGGCCTCTGGGGTGTAGCCGTTGGTGGCGATGACCAAGTGCCGAGCGCGCACCGTTCCTCCCGGCGTGTGGCAGCAGTGGTGGGATCCCACCTTTTCCCAGGCCGTGACCGGACTGCCGCTGTACAGCTTCGCCCCCCACCGGTGGGCCGCTTGGGCCAGTCCTTGGGTGAGCTTGAGGGGGTTGAGGCCAAACCCCACCCCGATGTGCAAAGCGCCGTGGTTCTCTTGGCTGTTGAAGCCGCGTTCCCGCAGCTCTTTGGGGTTGAGGAGCTGGGCCGGGTAGCCCGCCACCTGAGTACAGATCTGGTACTCGGCCTCTAACTCCGACCATGCCTGTGGACGATGGGCCACTGCATAGCAGCCCTGTCCCTGAGCCTCTAGGGAGAAGCCCTCGCTGGCCGCCAGCTCCTGAACGGTTTCCACCGCCTGCCATTGATCCCGGTAGTAGCGCTCTGTCTCTGCCAGGCCCACCCGCCGCACCATCTGGGCGTGGGTGAGGTGGCTCGCCCCCACCCCGCAAAAGCCACCGTTGCGTCCCGAGGCCCCCCAACCCAGGGATCCCGCCTCCAGCAGACAAGCATGGATGCCATAGTCGCGGGCCAGGTGCAGAGCCGCCGATAGCCCCGTCAATCCTCCCCCCACAATGACCACCTCAGCGCCCACCTGCGCTTGCAAAGGTGCCGGATGCCGCCAACCGGGATCTGCTATCGTGCTGTCCCAGTAGCTGCCGACCGGGCAGGCAGGATCGTAGGTGCTGGCAGGATAAAGGCCCTTTCTCATACGAGCAATGGGAAGAACATCTTGCTGGGCAACGCCGAAGTGCTCGGTACCGCTGAGGCGACCGGTCGCAGGACAAGTGCTGAAGGGGATCCCCTCACTCCTGGGCAACGCTGTCGCAACCGGCAGCAGCGGCCTCCATATCGGCAGGGGTATTGCAGTCCAGGAAGATCTCAGGAGTGTAGAGCTCCACCTCCTGTACCCGCCTGCCCAGATCCTGCAACAACCGGCGCAGGCCCAGGGTTTCTTCTCGGAGATCCAACAGCTTTTCCCGCAAGCGCCTGTCGATCAGGGTAGGGTGCCCCCGTCGCCCTCGATGCACCGGCACAGTAACCCAAGCGCGATGGCGCAGATGGTACTCCAGCAAGCTGTGGTAGATCCACGCCGGGCGGGGCTGATCCACCGCCGAAATGGCCAGCACCTGAAAATCGGCAGGGATCCCTTCCACCCCTACCCGAATGGAGTGGGTCTTGCCCAGCTCAGGAGCCGGATTGACCAGCACCTCTGCCCCTGCCAAGTGGGGTTGGGCTGCCGCCAAATGCTGGGATCCCAGCACCACCCAGGGTTGAAACCCCGCCTGTCGCCACTGAAAAATCTGGTAAGAGAGCAGGGTTTGCCCGTCTTTCCAGGGCAGAAAGGCTTTCGGCTCTCCCATCCGCGTGGAAAACCCAGCCGCCAAGATCAGCGCATGCAGCTTCGGCTCATTTGCCAAGGAGCTTCACCAGCAGAATGCCAAACAAATATAGAAACGTCACAGCCCCGGCCAAAAGGCTCTGGGTGAGGGGATCCGTCGAAGGGGTGAGAATGGCCCCCGCCACCACCGCGCCCAGAACCACGTAGCGCCAGCCCTTGAACATCTGCTCGGCAGTCACCAGACCCAATCCTCCCAGCAGCGCCTGCAAAATCGGCACCTGAAAGGCCAGGCCGGTGCTGAACAGCAGCAGCAGCACAAACTCAAAGTAGCGGTCGATGGACCAAGCCTGATCCACCACCCCTTCGCCGTAGCGGATGAAAAAGTTAAGCGCCGCCGGAATGAGGAGATAGTAGGCAAAGACCAAGCCGGCCACAAAGAGAAGGCTGGATCCCAGCACCACCGGCCCCAGCAGCTTGCGCTCCTTCACGCTCAGCCCCGGCAAGACGAAGCGGGCAATTTGGTAGAGCAAAAAGGGTGTGGCCAGCAATAGCCCCGAGTAGGCCGCCACCTTCACAGAAACGAAAAAATACTCCCCCGGCGCCAGTTGCAAAAAGGTAACCCCCTGCGCGGGCACCTCCAGCAGGGCGACAATGCGGTTCACCACGGCAAAGCAGGCGATGATGCAGATCGCCACCGCGATCACGCTGGCCAACAGGCGGCTGCGCAGCTCTTCCAAGTGCTCCATCAAGGTCATCTCGACCTCGTAGGGAAACTCCGGATCCCGCACCCGACCAGGCTCAGGGGCCGCCGCGGCTTGCTCCGGGGACTCGGTCTCAGAGGCAAGGGTCATGGGCCAAGGTGTAACGAGACGTTCCCCGCTATCTTAGCGCTGCCCCCTCTCCAGGGAAAAGCACTTGTCGAGCCGCTATAGGGGGATGTAGCCCTGGCCTGTTAAGGGGATCTTGGGGCCTGAGCAGAGGGGACGGGGAAGGGGAGTGGCTGCAATTTCTAGCGCTTGCCCAAGCCCAGCGCCTTTTCCACCTGCTGGGCGGCATAGGCCATGGCAAAACAGCAGATGAAGTAGATCAGGCCGATAAAAAACAGCACTTCCCGCTGGGTGCCCAGCCAGTTGGGGTTGGTGAACACCACGCGCCCCGCCTGCAGCAGGTCGATGAGGCCGACAATGAACACCAGCGACGTGTCTTTGAAGAGAGTGAGGAACTCGTTCACCAGCGCCGGAACGGCTGCCCGCAGTGCCTGGGGCAAAATCACCAGAGCCGTCACTTGAAAGGGGTTCAAGCCCAGCGCCCGTGCCGCCTCCAGCTGGCCCAGCGGGATCGACTGCAGGCCGCCCCGCACGTCCTCGGCCACGTACACGGCTGTAAACAAGATGAAGGCCACCTCCGCCCTGATGATCAGGTTGACGCTGATCCCCCCCAGAAAGAAGGGCACCAACAGCCAGGCGGCAAACAGAATGGTGGTCAGGGGCACCCCCCGCACCAGCTCGATCACCAGCGTGCAGAAGATCCGGATCACCGGCAACGCCCGATTGGCTCGGCCCAATGCCAGCAACACCCCGATGGGAAAGCCGATGATCATGGCGGCTGCCGCCAAGATCAAGGTCAGCAGCAGTCCAGACAGTTGCTCGGTTCGCACTGCCGGCCAAGGGGGGCCCAGGTCGCCCAGCAGCAGCTGCAGACAGAGGGGCAAGATCAGGGCCCAAACCCAGATGGAAGCCAGCCGCCAGGATTCCCGTCCCCGACTGAGGGCAATAGCGGCAAAAGTGACGCCAGAGCAAACCGCCAGCCACCCCTGCGACTGGGTTCCCAAAGGCAGGAAAGCGGCCAAGCCCATAGCAGCTCCCAAGAGAATGAGGTAGTGCAGCAGCACACCGCCCCAAGCCCCCCCCGCTACCCCCAAGGTGGCCAGCACAATTCCCAACACCGCCCACACCCGCCACAGTTGGCTGCTGGGGTAGGTGCCGCTGGCAAAGATTTTCAGGTTGGCCGGGATCACCTCCCAGCGGGCTTGGGTGAACGCCCAGTTCCAGAACAGGGAAATTGCCCAGGCCAACACCAAGGCAGAGACCAAGGTGAGCAAGGTGCTCAGCCAGGAGTCGAACAGGTTGCGGCGCACCCAAGCCAGCGGACTTTGTTTCTCCCTGGGGGGGAGTACCTTTTCTTCTACAAGGGGAGAGGAGAGACTGCTGGGCATGGGTTAGCGCTCCACCAATTTGACGCGGGCATTGAGCCAGTTCATGCCGTAGGAAACCACCAGGTTAAAGGTCAGGTAGGTGGCCATGAGGATGGCGAACATCTCCACCGAACGTCCCGACTGGTTGATGATGGTGCTGCTGATGTTGAACAGATCGGAGAAGCCAACGGCAATGGCCAAGCTGGAGTTTTTAATCAAGGTGAGATACTGAGTGTTCAAGGAGGGGATCATGATCCGCAGGGCCTGGGGCACAATCACCAAGCGAAAGGTTTCCAGCTCCGACAGGCCGACGGCCCGGGCCGCCTCCCACTGCCCCCGCGGCACCGCCAAAAAGGATCCCCGCACCACTTCGGCAATGTAGCAGCCGGTGTAGGTCACCAAGCCCAGCATCATGGCGGTAAACTCCGCCGAAAGCTGGATCCCACCCCGGAAGTTAAAGCGCTCCAGTACCGGGACATCCAGCCGCACCGGCGGCTCTGGGAAGAGCACCCAGCAGGCCACCGCCAGCAGCGCCACCCCCGCAGCCACCCACAGGTTCCGCTGCCGGGATCCCAGCTCGGGTCGGCAGACTAGGAGCAGCTTGCGGATCCCCCACCCAGCCGCGATTACAATGGCCAGCGCGGGAACCAGCCAGCCGCTGGGATCCAACCCGGGCAGCTTCACTCCCCGCTGGTTGATAAAGACAAGCCCGCCGATGGAGAGACTGTTGCGCACCCCTGGCAGAGTGAGGATCACCCCCTGGTACCAGAAGATCACGATCAGCAGCACCGGGACATTGCGAAAGATCTCGGTGATGACGGTAGCCAATTGGCGGGCCAGCCAGTTGCTGGAGAGGCGAGCCATCCCCAGGACAAAGCCCATCGCCGTCGCCAACACAATGCTGACTGCCGACAGCCAGAGGGTGTTCACCGCTCCCACCGCCAGAGCCTTCAGGTAGCTCTCGGAAGGGTCGTAGGGGATCAGCCCCTCGGTGATCCCAAAGTTGGCAGAGTTGCCCAAAAAGCGGAATCCCAAGCTGATGCCCAGGCGACGCATGCTGGCGAGGAGATTTTGGGCGAGGATCCCGAACACCAGCAGCACGGCCACGACAAAGGCCACCTGCAGCAGAACTTTTAGGATGCGCTCATTCCGCCACCAGGGGGGGCGAAGGTGGGACTGGTCGGACAGAGAAGTCATGCGGGGCAAGCAAAAATTCAGAGCACAGCAGAGAATAGGGGATCCCTGGCTGGTACTGACTAACCGAGATCCCTGTCCCAGGGGGGGCGATGGCTCCCGGATTTGCGATTAGCGGAAAGGCGGCGCGTACTGGATCCCGCCTTTGGTGTAGGGCTGGTTCAAGCCCCGCGGCACGCCCAAGGGGGTCAGGTGGCGGTTGAAGATCTCGCCGTAGTTGCCCACCGCCTTGATGACATTGACCACCCAATCCGGCTTCAGGCCCAGCAGCTCTCCCAGGTTGCCTTCCTGGCCCAAGAAGCGGCGAATGTCGGGATCCTCGGACTTGAGGAACTCGTCCACATTGGCGCTGGTGATCCCCCTTTCTTCTGCATAGAAGAGGGCGTAGACCGTCCAGTTCATAATGTCGGAAAAACTCTCATCTCCGTGGGGAACCAGCGGCCCCAAGGGCTCTTTGGAGATCACCTCCGGCAAGATCACGTGGTCGTCGGGAGAAGCCAAGCTGGCCCGGCGGGAGATGAGGGCGCTTTGGTCGCTGGTGATGGCATCGCAACGGCCCTCTTCGTAGGCGTTGAAAGAGGAATCATCGCCGTCGAAGGTTACTGGCGTAAAGGCAATGCCACGGGCGCGGAAGGTATCCGCCAAGTTCAGCTCGGTGGTGGTGCCGGCAATCACACAGATGGTGGCCCCGTTCAGGTCTTCCAGCTTTTCCACCCCCAGCGACTTCCGCACCATAAATCCTTGGCCGTCGTAGTAGGTGGTGGGGCCGAAGGTCACCGCCCACTCGCGATCCCGAGTGAGGGTCCAGGTGGTGTTGCGGCTAATCATATCGACCTCGCCCGACTGAATCGCAGACTGGCGATTGGCCGCCGTCAGGTAGACGTATCGAACCTTGTCCGGATCTCCAAAGAGAGCGGCAGCTACTGCCCGGCAGATGTCGATATCAAAACCCACATACTTGCCTTGGTCATCCAGGTTGCCGAATCCGGGCAGTTGGTTGTTTACCCCACAGATCAACTCGCCCCGAGCCTTGATGCGGTCGGTGAGCGGCCCCAGCTGCGCCCAAGCGGGAAGGGACTGCAGGCCCATAGACAACGCCAGTGCCCCGGCCAAGGGAGCCAATCCGTTCAAATGCTTTATCCAGTTCATAAAATTACCCCATGTCAATCCTCAAGATCTTCGTCGTCAACAGTCGTTCATACACGGCACTTCAACCGAGATACCGTGCCATTGGGTTACACTCCTGCCACACCCCACACCCCACACCCCATAGAATGGTTTGCCATAGGCGCCTACGATTTTCTCAAAGCCTTACATGTCAGGGCGTATGGAAATGTTGCAGAGGCTACGGTTGTGGCTCGGCCAGTTCTGCCATGGTACCCATGCCTGCTTTGGTGAAACTTAGGGAGTCACCCACCCATGCAAGGATCCCCGCACATAAGGTCTTCACTCTCTCCGCAAAGTGCAGCCAGCGCTGACATTATCCAATGCGAAGATGTTCACAAATGGTACGGCGATTTCCACGTCCTCAAGGGCATTACCACCCGCATCCGCCGCGGAGAGGTGGTGGTGGTCTGTGGGCCTTCAGGTTCGGGCAAGTCCACGTTTATTCGCACGTTGAACCGCTTAGAAGAACACCAGAGAGGGCGCATTGTGGTAGATGGCATTGAGCTAACCAGCGACCTGCGCAACATCGATGCCATTCGCCGCGAGGTGGGCATGGTTTTTCAACAGTTCAACCTGTTTCCCCATCTCACGGTTTTGCAAAATGTAACCCTTGGCCCAATCCACGTGAAAAAGATGAAAAAAAGTGAGGCGATAGAGCGGGCTATGGAACTGCTAAGCCGCGTGGGGATCGCCGAGCAAGCAGAAAAATACCCGGGGCAACTTTCGGGGGGGCAGCAGCAGCGGGTGGCGATTGCCCGCGCCTTGGCCATGAATCCGGCGGTGATGCTCTTCGATGAGCCCACCTCGGCCTTGGATCCAGAGATGATCAAGGAGGTGCTGGACGTGATGCGGGAGTTGGCCCGCTCGGGGATGACCATGGTGTGTGTAACCCACGAGATGGGCTTTGCCCGCGAGGTGGCGGATCGGATTATCTTCTTCGACCGCGGCAAGATCGTGGAGGAAAACACCCCCCAAGAGTTTTTCAGCAATCCGAAAGAAGAGCGCTCCCGCCTGTTTTTATCCCAGATCCTTTCCCACTAGCGAGTCCTTCAGAAGGGGGTGAGGCGTGCCAGAAAAGCCCCCTCCGGCTCTTGATAGACAATCTGCCCCTGCCAGCCGTTGGCGTGGGCACACTGCAGCAGGGTTTCCGGATCTACAAATAGCCAGGGAAAGGGATCCCCCCGCTGGCCGTTGTACTCGGCTACAAAGTTCACTACCTTGGCTTTTGCCTCGCTCCCTTCCTGCCAATCTTCTGAGCCACCTGCTTCGAGGTGGGCAGGAGCGGCCAGCTTGCCAGAGGGATCTTCCAAGTTTTCTAAACGCCCTCCCTCTTCTGCCGGCAGATTCCGCAGATCTGCGAGGTCGCTGGCATTGCTCAAATCGGTGGAATCCAGGAGCAACTGGCCAGTGGGCTGAACCCAGTGGCGAGCCAGGCGCAAAAAACGCTCCAAGCCCGACAGGGATCCCGCCAAGCCGACGCCGTTCATCAGCAGGAGTAGGGTATCGAAGGGCTCTCCTGGCCCCGCCCAGTGGAAAAGATCGGCGGCAATGCAGCAACGCACCCCCCGCTCTGCCATGATCTGCAACGCCACCGGGGAGCGATCCAAGGCAGCCACGGCCAATCCTTCCTCCTGCAGCAGCAGGCTGTGGCGGCCCGTACCGGCGCCGATGTCTAGCACCCGACCGCGGCAGAGTTCCAAGGCCAAGGCTTCCACCTCCGGCAACTCTTGGGTGAAGAACACCTCTGGGGAGACCACCTGGGGCTCTTCCGCCAGCGGGATCCCCTCCAGGCTGTAGGCATGTAAGAGAAGGGATCCCTTGGCCTGTCCCCGATGCCAGTCCCACAGCGCTTGCTCCAAGGGATCCTGAAGTGGGTAATTCTCGACAGCCTTTATCATGGAAGGGGAAAGCTAAACCATTGACCCGATGGCCATCGTCGCCTTTCTTTACGGTGCCGCTATCGTCCTTTTGCTGATTGCAGCGGTGGTTTGGGCAACATCTCGGCAGTTCAACGCGGAGACCGAGACGCAGATCGGCACCTCGCCAGAAGAGCCCTCCGAGACCTCATCCGTTCCCATTTCCATTGTGGAGCAGCTAGAGCGCCAATACCGCAACAGCCCTTCCTACCGTCCCGATCCGTGACATACTCCCGCACTCATGCTGATGCATAGTCGGAGATCCTTAGAGATCCTTGGAAAGATGACTTTTGAGGATTCCTGAGGATACAAGCAGTGTCTTTGCTGGCCAAAAGCTAGCGTTTTCTCTCTCTATAGTGTGATATATGGTTGCCAAGTCTCCACCACCCATTGTCTACATTGCCTTGGGGCTATTGCTACTCTGGGGCGGTCATCGCGCTTGGCAGGCGGGCTATGTTCGCTGGCCGGAAAGCATTTCTCTACCGCCAGTATCGCTGCCAGGGTTGGGGGGTGGAGCACAAGATCTGCTCCTGACCAGCGGCGAGCGCACCTTGTTTGCCGATAGCAGTCCCGCTGCCGTTGCCGCTGCAGAGCTGTTGCGCCAAGGTAACCTCAGCGCAGCCATCCCGGTGTTGGAGATGGGGCTGCAAAGCAACCGCAACGACCCGGAAGCTCGCATTTTCTTGAACAATGCCCGTGCCCAGCAGCAGGGCAGTCCCTTGAGCCTGGCGGTGGTGGTGCCCATCTCCAGCAACCCCAACCGCGCCAAAGAGACCCTGCGCGGGGTGGCGCAAGCTCAGGAGGAGCTTTTCCAACAGGGGGGAATCGGAGGACGGCTGCTGCGGGTAGTGATTGCCGACGATGGCGACAACCCTGAGCGAGCAACGGCGGTGGCCAAGGCTCTGGTGAGCCAGCCCGAGATCTTGGGGGTGATTGGCCATAACACCAGCGACGCCACCCTGGCTGCAGCCGAGGTTTATCAGCCTGCCGGCTTGGCCATGATCTCCTCCACCTCCACCAGCACCCGCATCAGCATGCTGGGGGATGCCATTTTTCGCACCGTGCCCTCGGATCAAGTGGCCGGCACGCAACTGGCCCGTTATGCTCTCAACACGTTGCGGTTGCAAAGGGTGGCCATCTTCTACAACCCCAACAGCGCCTACAGCTCCAGCTTGCGCGATGCCTTTGCCTCCACCCTGACCAGCGAAGGGGGCATCGTGCTGGCGGAGTTCGACTTATCGGCGTCGGACTTCAACCCCCAGGCCAGCCTGCAAAGGGCCGTCGGCCAAGGATCCCAGGTAGCTTTTTTAGCTCCCACGGCTTCCGTAGCCGAAAAAGCGCTGGCCGTAGCCCGCGAGAACGCTGCAACCGGTAAGCCCCTTGCTCTTCTGGGCGGCGATGTGCTCTTCAGCCTCACCACGTTGCAAGACGGGGGAGCAGCGGTAGAGGGCTTGGTGGTGGCGGTACCCTGGCATCCTCAGGTGCCGCGCAACCGCGGCTTTGCCCAGGCGGCGGCTCAGCTTTGGGGAGGGCAGGTGAGCTGGCGCACCGCTCTGGCCTACGACGCCACCCGGGCTTTTTTGCGAGCCATCCAGCAGGGATCCCCCAGCCGCAGCGCTGTTCTCGCCGCCCTGGGCGACCCGAACTTCCGCTTGCCGGACGGCGCTTCCGGAGAAGTGCGCTTCTTGCCCTCCGGCGACCGCAATGCTCCCCATGTGCTGGTGCGGGTTGAGCCCGGCAACCGCTCCGGTACCGGCTACGATTTTGTGCCTCTCCCCTAGGGATCCCGGCAGACGCTACAGTGGGGGATGCTCTCAATCTCCTCAGAATCGAATGGATCCCATGCCCACTCGGATCACAGCCTGCTTTCAGGCGCTGCGCAGCCGCGGCGAAAAAGCCCTCATCCCCTACCTCACCGCTGGGGATCCCAACTTGGAAACCACCTTTGAGGCTTTGCAGGTTCTGGATCAGAGTGGCGCCGATCTCATCGAGTTGGGAGTACCTTACTCGGATCCCTTGGCGGATGGGCCGGTGATCCAAGCGGCAGCCACCCGCGCCCTCAGCCGGGGAGTCACTTTGGGCGCCATTCTACAAGGCTTGCGCTGTCTCTCTCTGCAGGCCCCCCTGATCCTGTTCACCTACTACAACCCCATCCACCAGCTCGGCATCCCCAACTTTCTGCATCAACTGCGGCAGGCCGGCTGTGCCGGTTTGGTCGTCCCCGATTTGCCTCTGGAAGAGGCGGGATCCCTGCGACAAGCAGCCCAGGCCGAAGAGATCGACCTCATCCTGCTGGTGGCCCCCACCAGCCCCCCGGAGCGCATGCGCCGCATTGCCCAGCAGTCCAGTGGCTTTGTCTACTTGGTCAGCACCACCGGCGTTACCGGCGAACGGGCCACCCTGGAAAAACGGATCCCGGCTTTGCTGCAGCAACTGCGCCAACAAACCCCTCTGCCGATTGGGGTGGGCTTCGGCATCTCCACTCCCGACCAGGCCCGCCAGATCGCCCTCTGGGGGGCAGATGCAGCGATTGTGGGCAGCGCATTTGTGCAACGGCTGGCGAAAGCCCCCACGCCTGAAGAGGGACTGCAGCAAATAGCCCACTTTTGTCGAGCCCTCAAAGCGGCTCTGCAAGAGGTGACCACTCCAGAGTGTTAACTTCCGTTCAGGAAGGTGCCCACTCAGACTGCTTCCATCTCAAAACAAATGTTTACATTTTGTGAGCCAGCCCGCAGACCCATTTCCCCCCTGCTGCGCCCCATAGTCCAGGGATCCCAGCCTGGGCAGACATTTTGGGGTTGGTAGGTTTGCAAATCTTCACAAAACACTCATCCATCCCGCGATATAAAATTAGGCTGGATGCTCGGCTGTCTGAAAGTCGCAGAGGTTCTTGACCTATCTAAAAATTGGGGGGTTCGGTGGGGGTAGTTTTGAGCAGCCTGCTGCCACGGAATCCCCAGTTTTTGGAGGTCAAAGAGGATCCCGCAAAAAAGCTTGGGATTCGGCTTTTGGGAGGTTCAGCCAGTCGCTCATCGCTTTTTGGAAAGACCAGAAGGAGATCCATCATGCAAGACGCCTTTACCCGGGTGATCGCTCAGGCAGATGCACGCGGTGCCTTTTTAAGTGACCAAGACTTTGACCGTCTGGCGGCTTTGGTGGCAGAGGGCAACAAGCGCCTGGATGCCGTCAACCGCATGACCAGCAACGCCGCCCAAATCGTAACCAACGCAGCTCGGTCTTTGTTTGCTCAAGAGCCGGATCTGATCGCTCCCGGTGGCAATGCCTACACCAACCGTCGCATGGCCGCCTGCCTACGGGACATGGAGATCATCTTGCGCTACATCACCTATGCCACTTTGGCCGGGGATAGCTCTGTGCTGGAAGATCGCTGCCTAAACGGCCTGCGGGAAACCTACATTGCTCTGGGGGTGCCCACCACTTCTGTGGCCAACGGCATTGCTGCCATGAAGAAAGAAGCCCTGGCCAAGATCATGGATCCGAAAGGCATCACCCCTGGCGACTGCTCTGCGCTGCAAAGCGAAGTGGCCAGCTACTTCGATAAGGCTGCTGCCGCCATCGTTTGAGCTTTGGGTCGAAGCTGGCTTAGTCGTCCCTTTTTAGATCGGTTAGATCCCTTCATTTCTGATAGGCAGGTGGAGATCCAGTCCGCCTTTCCTACAGAATGTTCGTTAACAACACAATTGATGAATTTAGGAGTTGCAAGGTGAAAACCGTCATCACTGAAGCGATTGCTGCCGCTGACAATCAAGGGCGTTTTCTGAATGCCAGCGAGCTGCAGGCCGTGAATGGTCGTTACCAGCGTGCTGCTGCTTCTCTGGAAGCGGCCCGTGTCCTAACCAACAACCAGCAAACCCTGGTGCGGGAAGCGGTGCAGGAGGTGTTCAAGAGGTTCCCTTACTTGACCCAGCCGGGTGAAATGGGCCACGGCGATGTGTTTCAGGCCAAGTGTGCCCGCGACATCGGCTACTACCTCCGCTTCATCACCTATTCCCTGGTTGCGGGTGGCACCGGCCCCCTCGATGAATACTTGGTAGCCGGGCTGCGGGAAGTGAACCGCTCCTTTAACCTCTCTCCCAGCTGGTACATCGTGGCTCTGCAGTACATGAAGAGCCGCGCTCTGGGCATGCTGAGCGGCCAAGCGGCCAACGAAGCTGCCATCTACTTCGATTACGCCATCAACGCCCTCAGCTAAGGGATCCCAGGGCAAAGATCCCCGCTTGTTGGGAGGGGACGATCTCTTTCTTCGTCTTCCAAGTGTGTATCTCTCCAGAGCAGGCGGCGGCTCCAGAGAGGTCTATTCCACCTGTTTCTAGGTTGGCTTAGCGCCTCGGCTCCCTTTGAGCCAGTTGGGTTAGTCGCCTGCTCTCTAGTCTGGGGGAGTTAACCTCTGGGTTCTAGACATTGCCTGGTGGCAACGCGGCTGGCCCGCGAAAGTAGCCGGTACAGCTTGTCCGGCGCTTGGTTGCCCCTGACAGTCCTCTAAACGAAATCTGATAATAATTGGGGAAAGCGATGTTCGGTCAAAGCACCACCAGCCCTGAAGCTCTGACAGAAGCCGGCAGCCGGGTTTACCGAGTTGAGTACACCGGCCTGCTCAACCCTCCCGATGCTCTGGCCACCTCTGCCAAAGTTCGCCGCAGCACCCTGAGCGCCACCGTTCCCTACAGTCGGTTGTCTGCCGAGATGCAGCGCATTCTGCGGATGGGTGGCAAAATCGTGCAGGTCACTGCCTTGTCGGGAGCCAATGCCTCTCCTGCTCAGGACAACGGTGCTGCTGAGTAAGGGATGCTCGACGGCTAACTGAAGTTACCGGCAAGGTTGCCCAGGTGTCATGAACAGCTCTGCAACGGTTCGTATGGCATCCAACACGGCGGTGCTGCCACAGCAGCTTAGCTGGGAGCAGGCGATAGCCCGGCTGCAAGGGGATGACTTGCAAGATCGCTACTATGCCGCCTGGTACTTGGGCACAGTTCGGGATCCACGTGGGGTAGAGCCACTGCTTTTGGCGTTGCAGGATGAACGGGATCGCACCGCCTTGGGGGGCTATCCTCTGCGCCGCAATGCCGCTAAGGCCCTGGGGCAAATCGGGGACGTGCGGGCCGTGCCCGGTTTGATCGAGGCGCTCACTTGTACCGACTTTCATGTGCGGGAAGAGGCTGCCTATGCCTTGGCTCAATTGGGGGACAAGCGAGCAGTGGATCCCTTGCTGGCACTGTTGCAGTCCCGCGAGCAGGAGCAGCCCTGGGAAGCCCTTATCGAGGCCTTGGGTCAGCTTCAGGCCACCGAGGCTGAGGCAGCGATCCGGCCCTTTTTGAACCATCCCTCTGAGCGGGTGCGTTCGGCAGCGGCTTGGGTGCTCTATCGCTTTACGCAAGCCGAGGAGCTGACCCAAATCCTGGTGGCGCTACTGGCCCACTCCAACTCCAGCCTACGACAGGCCGCTTTGTTCGACCTGGCCGAATCGGGATGGGTGGCGGGGGCGCCGCTGCTGGCCACAGCCGACGTGGCTCTCAACCTGCGCATCAATGCTCTGAAGCGGCTGTTCGATGTGGCGCTTCAGTTGGGGTGGGTGCCGCTGGCTCAGGTGACGGCGGTGATCCTGCCGCAACTGGAGAAGCTCTTCTAGGATCCTGGGGCGCTCAGTGCCTTTGATCAGCGGTTTCAAGTGTACCTTTGACTATTCGTTGCCTATGTCCTCCGCCTCGGCTGCTCAAGCGTTTCCCATTGCTGTGGCTCAACTGGCAGCAGAATTGGAGCAGGCCACGTCGCCTGAGGAATTGTTGCGGGTGGTGAGGGCGCTGGGCGCTTTGGGCCAAGTGGAAGGGATCCCCATCTTAATTCGCGCCTTTGGGTTTAATCGCCCTGCAGTTGGGGAGGCTGCTCTGGAGGAGGTGCTGCGCTTTGGGGAAGCCGCGGTGCAGCCCTTGCTGAGCCATATTGACGGTTTTGACTATGGGGCGCGGGCCTATTCGGTGCGGGCTCTGGCCCGCATTGGCCATGGGGATGCCTACCCCTTTTTGGCGGAAGCCATTGTAGCGGACTTTGCCCCCAGTGTGCGACGGGCGGCGACCCGTGGGCTAGGACGAGTGGCGGCCAAGCGGCCCTTGCTCGATCAAGAGCGAGCCTTGCAACTGTTGCGGCAATGTCTTGCCGATGCCGATTGGGGAGTCCGCTACGCCGCCGTTGGATCCCTGACGGACTTGGCTCTCCAGGGTGAACAATCTCTGCGCCCCTCAGTCGAGGCTGCGCTCCAGATGGCCCTGGAAGATGCCGATCCTCTGATCCCTCTCCGCGCCCAGATGAGCTGGCAGGAATTGGCTGCCGAGCCTTA
The DNA here is from genome assembly GCF_054059615.1 of Thermostichus sp. OS-CIW-33. Classification (NCBI taxonomy): domain Bacteria; kingdom Bacillati; phylum Cyanobacteriota; class Cyanophyceae; order Thermostichales; family Thermostichaceae; genus Thermostichus; species Thermostichus sp. OS-CIW-33. Next base: position 82,656 of record NZ_JBSSCH010000006.1, on the reverse strand, counting down.
GCTTCCCTGCCCCACTGTGTTTTTCTTAAGTTTTTCTCGTTTTTTTAGGAGCACCATCTATGTCCCTTCCGTTGCTTGCCGATCGCCCCACCACCCAAAATGAACGGGTGCCTCGCTACTTTGTGCCCAGCGACGAAACCCCGCCCGTCTACCGTCCTGACGACCCGACAGGTATCGACAACATCATTCGCGCCGCCTATCGCCAGATCTTCAGCGAGCATCTGATGCTGGAGAGTTATCGGCAAAAAGCTCTGGAGTCCCAATTGCGCAACGGGGCAATCTCGGTCAAAGAGTTTGTGCGCGGCCTGGGCAAGTCGGAGGTGTACCGGGATCTGGTCATGGTTCCCAACGACAACTACCGCTTCATCGAGGTCACCTTCCAGCGCTTTTTGGGTCGGCCCACCTACAGCCAACAGGAGCGCATCAAGTACTCCATCATCGTTGCCACCAAGGGGCTAGATGGCTTCATCGACGCTGTGGTGGATAGCGAAGAGTACAATGCCGCCTTTGGGGACGATGTGGTGCCCTACCAGCGCCGTCGTCTGTCGGAAAAGCCCGCCAACCTGGTGACCCCCCGCTATGGAGCCCGTTGGCGCGATGTCTCCGGCGTGAAGCGCTCGACGCGGGAAGTGGTGCGCACCTATCGTCTCACCCGTCCTCCCAAACCCGGGGATCCAGAAAACTTCCTCAACATGGCCCGCATGCTCAATCCCAAGCCGGCAGCGCGGCAAAACATCAGCGTCTTCGATCTGAAGATCCCTGACATGACCACCAACCGCCGCTAGGACTAGACGAACTCCCCAATCCGCCGGGCCGATCGATCCGCTGCTGTTCGGGTGGGTCGGCTCGCTGCTGTGTTTGAGCAGGATTCGTTATAATCTGGGTGATGCTTCTTAACACTTGGGTCGCATGAAGAATCCGGTTGTGCGGGCTTTTTTTGTCGGCAAGGCTGTGGCGGATGTCCTACGGGAGCGTTTGGAAAGCGCCCTCACCGATATTGCCGGGGAAGTGGGCAAGGTGTGGGCCGAGCTGCAGGAGGGCTGGCAAACCTTTGCCCAGGATGTCATGACCCGGGCTGAGGCAGAAGCATCCATGGCCGCCCAGGAAAGGGTGCCGCCTCCTTTCCAGACAGAAGATCTGCAGGCAACTCTGGACGACTTGCGGGCGGAAGTGGCGCAGCTGCGCTCCGAGTTGCAGAAGTACCGGAGTCGAAACGCTTGAGTGCCAGCACACTGGGATCCCAGGCTTCAACCTCTTTGGGATCACAACCCGTCAAGCCCTATACCGCCTACCGCTGGGCCCGGGAGAACTATACTCGCCAGGGCCGCATGCTGGACATTTGGCGATTTGTGCTCACCTGGCTGTTTTACCTTTGGCTGGATCAGCAGGCTTGGAGCTATGGGGGACAACCCACGCCCGAGCGAAAGGCCCAGCGCCGCCGGGCCAGAGCCATTTGGATCCGCGAAACGCTGCTTAACTTAGGCCCTACTTTTATTAAAGTGGGGCAGTTTTTCTCCACCCGCGCCGATCTCTTCCCCTCGGAATATGTCGAGGAGCTCTCCAAGCTGCAGGATCGGGTGCCTGCTTTCAGCTACGAACAGGTGGCGGCAATTGTGCAGCAGGAGCTGGGCAGGCCGATAACCCAAATCTACAGCTACTTTGATCCCACCCCTTTGGCCGCTGCCAGCTTGGGGCAGGTGCATCGCGCCAAGCTCAAAACCGGGGAAGAGGTGGTGGTGAAGGTGCAGCGTCCAGGGCTGACCCGGCTGTTCACCATCGATTTGGAGATCTGCCGTGGGATTGCCGAGTTCTTTCAGTATCGCACCTCTTGGGGCGGGCCGGGCCGCGACTGGATCGGCATCTACGAAGAGTGTCGGCGCACCCTCTGGGAAGAGGTGGATTACCTCAATGAGGGCCGCAATGCCGATACCTTCCGCCGCAACTTTCGGGATATGCCGCAAATTGCCGTCCCCAAAGTGTATTGGCGTTACACCTCTCCTCGCCTGTTGACGTTGGAATACCTGCCGGGGATCAAAATCAGCGATTACGAAGCCCTGAGCGCGGCGGGGTTGGATCGCAAGGTTTTGGCTCGTCTGGGGGCAGAGGCTTATCTGCGGCAACTGCTCAAGGATGGTTTTTTTCACGCCGATCCCCACCCCGGCAACATTGCCGTGAAGCCCGATGGCACGCTGATCTTCTACGACTTCGGCATGATGGGCCGCCTGCCCTCCGATGTGAAAGAAAAGCTGATGGGCACGCTGGCAGGTGTGGTCTCCAAAAATGCCGATCGGGTGGTGGCCTCGCTGGTGGAACTGGGGGTGCTGGTGCCCACCGCCGATCTGGCTCCCGTGCGCCGCTCGGTGCAGTACATGCTGGATCACTTTATGGACAAACCCTTTTCCAGCAACTCGGGAGAAATCTCGGTGGCGGCCATTAGCGAAGACCTTTACGAGCTGGCCTACGATCAGCCGTTTCGCTTTCCGGCTACCTTTACTTTTGTGATGCGGGCCCTGACCACGCTGGAGGGGCTGGGGAAGGGGCTGGATCCGGAGTTCGACTTTATGGAGGTGGCCAAACCCTTTGCGGAAGAGCTGATGAGTTTGAACGGAAGCGAGACCGAGACCCTCTTGGCCCAGGTTGGCCGTCAAGCGGCTGAGTTCACCAGCAGCAGTCTCAGTTTGCCCCGCCGGATTGAATTGACCTTGAGCAAGTTGGAACAAGGGGAGCTGCGCCTGCGGGTGCGATCCAGCGAGACGGAGCGCTTGCTGCGCAAGCTGAACAACACCGGGCTGGGAGTCATTTACGGGGTGTTGTTTGCGGCCTTTTTTTTGAGCGCAACTCAGCTCTTTTTGGCCGGACATGCTACCTTAACGGTTATCACTTTGGTTTTGGCTGCCCTCGCTGCTCTTGCTTTAATCAGAGTACTCTTAAGGTTGAATCGGTCAGAGCGATTGATGTGATGCGACGATATGCCTGCGCTACGGATCCCGGCAAGATCCGCAGCAGCAATCAGGATGCCTACTACTGCGATCCAGAGGGGCGCTATTTTATTGTTGCCGATGGTATGGGAGGACATGCTGCCGGGGCTACAGCCAGCCTGTTGGCTGTCGAGACCATCCGAGAATATCTGGATCGAGGCTGGAAAAACGTGCCGGCACCCCGGTTGCTCAGCGAAGCCGTAGAAGCAGCCAACAGTGCCATCCTCAAGGATCAGCGGGAAAATCCAGAGCGGGCAGACATGGGCACTACGGTGGTGGTGGCCATGGTGGATCCCAAGGGCAACTGCTGGAGCGCTCACATCGGTGATTCTCGCCTCTATCGCCTACGGGGATCCGAAATGCAGCAAATGACAGAGGATCACACCTTAGTGGCTCGCTCCATTCGACTGGGGGAGCTGACCTATGAGCAGGCCCGGATTCACCCTTGGCGACATATTCTCGAGCGCTGCCTGGGCCGACCCGATGCGGGTCCACCTTCTGTGCAGCCGATTACAGTTTACCCAGGGGATCGCCTGTTGTTGTGTAGCGACGGCCTGACGGAGGAGTTAGACGACGAAGTGATCATCGAGTACTGCCTGCAGGTGGAAGATTTGGAGCAGCTTCCCCTAAAGCTCATCGAGGCGGCCAAAGAGCGGGGCGGGCGAGACAACATCACGGTGGTGATTGCCGAATACGCCTAGTTTGCCCCCGGCTAGAGACGGTATTGGCGGTACACTTCGCTGGCAGCCCGGTGCAGCAGGGAGTGGCGATACACGAGGCGGTCGAGGTCTTTGCCGTAGCCGCCGCCGATGACGCAGGCGACGGGGTAGCCCTGCTTTAGACAAGTGTTCAGCACTTGCATGTCCCGCCGAAACAGGCCCTGGTCGCTAAGGGCCAGCTTGCCCAGGAGATCTTCCTCGTGGGGATCCACACCGGCATCGTAGAGCACCAGGTCAGGGCGCACCTGAGCCAACAGATCGGGCAAGTGGTCGGCCAAGGTCTGGAGATAGGCTTCATCTTCCATGCCTACCGGCAGGGCCACGTCCAGGTCGCTCTGTTGTTTGGTGGCGGGGAAGTTGGCCTCGCAGTGCATGGAAAAGGTGAACACCCGCGGCTCGGAGCGGAAGATCCAAGCAGTGCCGTCTCCCTGGTGGACATCCAAATCCACGATCAAGAGCCTTTGCACTAGCCCTTGCTGCAGCAAGACTTGGGCGGCAATGGCCAGGTCGTTGAAGATGCAAAACCCAGAGCCGTAGCCGGGAAAGGCATGGTGGGTGCCACCGGCGGTGTTGCAGGCCAAGCCATGGCGCAGGGCCAATTGGGCAGTCAGGATGGTGCCGCCCACCGCTCGACAGGTGCGCTGTACCAGCTCTGGGCTCCAGGGCAGGCCGATGCGCCGCTGCAATTTGGCTTCCAGGGATCCCTCACAGTAGGCCCTGACGTACTCAGGGGTATGTACCGACTCAATCCAGGCGAGAGGGGGCAGCTCAGGGTGGTGCACTTGCTGGGGGCGGATCACCCCTTCCCGCAGCAGCAGCTCTTGCAAGAGGCGAAATTTCGGCATGGGAAAGCGGTGGTCCGGCGGCAGGGGGGCACTGTAGTCGGGGTGGTAAACAATTGGCAAAGACATCAAGGGCAACTGGATTGACGGCGGTGAGCATGGCCTATAACGGCTCCAGTGCTTATGGTAGAGGTAGCCCGCTCCTGCCGGATCCCTTCGCGAGGCTTGCAAACCTGTTCTCTGTACCGCCGCGATTCCCTATGTTTACTGCGTCGGATCCCTTTTTGGGTCGCCTCTTGGCTCAGCGTTATCGACTTGTACATCTGCTGGGACAGGGGGGCATGGGGCGAGTCTATTTGGCTCAAGATTTGCTCTTTGGTGGGGTGGAAGTGGCTGTCAAGCTGCTTTCCCAGCCGGCAATGGATCGGCGCACCCGCCTGCGCTTTGAACGGGAAGCGAAAGCCTGCGCGGCTTTGGGCCAAAAAAGCCTGCACATTGTCAAAGTCAATGACTATGGTATTACCCCCGATGAGGTGCCCTTCTATGTGATGGAATACCTGAACGGCAAGACCCTCAAGGATATTCTGGCCGCGGGGGCTTTGCCTTTGGAGCGCTTTTTCCGGCTGGCCCGCCAAATTGGCCTGGGGTTAAAGGCGGCCCACGAGGGGATCCTCATGGAAGGGCAAAGGGTACAGGTGATCCACCGCGATTTGAAGCCGGCCAATGTGATCGTGGTGGCCGATGACAGTTTTGGGGAACTGGCGAAGCTGGTGGATTTCGGCATTGCCAAGCTGCTCAATAGCCATGAATCTTTGAGCTTTACCCATGCCTACCTGGGAACGCTGGCCTATTCTTCCCCGGAACAGCTGGAAGGGTTGCCGCTGGACGCCCGTTCCGATATCTACAGCTTCGGGATCATGCTGTACCAGATGGTGTCTGGCCAGATGCCCCTCAAGTCCACCACCGAATCTTTCCCGGGCTGGTACCAGGCCCACCACAAGCACCGGCCCATCCCTCTAGAAGACTGGGGACTGAAGTTTCCGCTGCCCGCCGGTTTGTCTGACTTGATCCTCGGTTGCCTGGCCAAAGATCCTGCCGCCCGCCCGCAGTCGGTGGCCAATGTGTTGGCGGAGCTGGAGCACATTCAAGCCAGAGCACAGGGATCCCAAAAAGGATCTCCAGAGACCGTTGCCCTTCAATCTCCGCTGATCTCCTCTGGAAGTGTTGCCTCTGGCCCACTTTCTGGAGACCCCACTGCTGTTGCGCCGCCCTTGGCCGCATCAGGTACTCTGCGGCTCAGGCCCCTGACGGCGGTCGCCGAGGTCGAGAACGGGGGATCCCTGCTTTGGGTGCGCCTGATTCCCCTTCTAATGGGCGGGTTGCTGGGCTTGACCTTGGTGAGTTGGGGATGGGGACGGTTTCTCCAGCGCCCCTCGGCCCCCCGTGTTTCCGGGCCAGGATCTCGTCCGGCAGTGGAAGATCCCATTGCCCCAGAGAATGTCCATCCTATGCCTGGGGAGCTTGTCCCTGAGCCCCTTGTTTTGGCTTCAGAGCAGAACGGACGGCGGGATCCCGCGCCGGAGCTGGAACCCTACAACAGGAGCGAGCCGGTGTTTCGCGCCTTTCCCTTGGAGACTTCCCGCGAGACGGTACGAGCCAGCCTGGGATCCCCCAGCCAGCAGGGGCAGGGCGCTTGGCCCAATACCGTGTACGACCTGTACCGCTTTGGCGGGGTGGACTTGGGCCTCACCTACGACGAATCCAGCCTGGCCCTGCGGCAAACCGAAGCCACCGTCACCGCTGGCGTACCCACCCCGCAAGTGGAAGGCCTCTTGGAGGATATGCTGCAAGCCCCCTTGCCTGCTCAACTGCAGCGGGAACTGCGAGCCGTGCGCGAGGGACGTTCCGGGCGAGTGCAATTCCGCGTTGGCCCCTGGGCCGGCAGGATCGAACGCAACGCCCAAGGCCATCTTTACATGGCCCTCTGGGATCCCACGCTGCCTGGCGGTGCTCCACCACCTTCCCCCTCCTTTCCTACCCTACCCCCGGCTGCCCCTGTTGCCCGGCCTCCCAAGGCCCGCAACCCCAATTCAGCAGCAGGCGGCCCTCGTCCCGGCCAGACCATGCAGGAGCTGCTGCGCCGTGCGCGCGAATTGCGGGGGGACTGAGCCATGTCTGCTTCTGAAGACAAAAAGCCGCTGTTGGGCACCGTCGCTCGCTTCTTCAAAACCCTGGCCAGGCCCTTCCCTATCGGGCCTACGGCTCTCCTTAAACCCCCCGAACCTCCTCCCCCCAAGCGCCCGGTGCGCCTGCGGATTACCTGCCCGGGAGAGCCCCCTCGAGTGGTTGCCCTGAAGGGATCCGACATTCTCGGTCGCAGCCAGACGGTGGCCACCATTCGCATCCCTGCCCCCGCGGTGAGCCATCTCCACGCCCACATCCGTCCCCGCCCGGATTGGCGCCTGCCCGGTCTGGGTTGGCGGATCCCGTTGCCCCCTATTCTCTACTGGCTGGGGTGGAATGCCGGTCGCTACCAGCTAGAAGATCAAGACTCGACCAACGGCGTTTTCCGCCTCAAACCCTTCGGTGGTGTCGAGCGGGTGCGCCGGGTGATCTTGCGGCATGGCCAGCAACTGAGCCTTGGCCCGCCTCGGGATCCGGAGAGCGTCTGGATTCAAGTGCTGGATCCACCCCCACCACAGGTGTATGGGGTGCGCGGCTGCCTCATCTTGATGGTGGTCTTGGGGCTGGGGGCGAGGATTTGGATCGGCCATGAGTGGAGCAAGTTCTCAGTGGAGCCACCCCTCTCCGCAGATCGCAACCCCCTGATCGTCCTGGCCGGGGATCAGCAGACGGAGCTGCGCCGCCATCAGGGGGACACCTACCGGGAGCTGCCCGACCTGGAAGCTTTTGGGCCGATTTTGCCCAAGGTGGTGGTCGCCGCTGAAGATCACCGCTTTTACTCCCACTTTGGGGTGGATCTGCTGGGCATTGCCCGCGCCTTTTGGGTGAACCTGCGCTCGGGGGAAGTGCAGCAGGGGGGCAGCTCCATCAGCCAACAACTGGCCCGCACCGTGCTGCGGGACTACACTGGCTCCGGCAACACCTTCGGGCGCAAGCTGCGGGAGGCTGTCGCCGCCCTGAAGCTGGAACAGCGCTACAGCAAAGACGAAATCCTCGCTCTCTACCTCAACAATGTTTACCTGGGCAACGGCATCTACGGCTTTGAGACTGCCGCCCAGTTCTATTTCGGGATCCCAAGCCGCCAGCTCAGCCTTTCCGAAGCTGCGACCTTGGCGGCCATTTTGCCCGCGCCCAACGCCTTTAACCCCGTCGCCAACTATGATGCCGCCGTTCGAGGCCGGGATCGGGTGTTGGATCGCCTGAGCGAGCTGAAAGTCTTCCCCGAAGAGGAGATTCGGCGGGCCCGGCGCAGTCGCCTCACCCTCAATCCCCATTTGCGCTCCCAAACCATGACAGTTGCTCCCTACTTTTACAGTGCCGTCTTCCAGGAGCTGCGGCAGCTCTTGGGCCAAGACCTCTCGGCAGAGGGCAACTTCATCATCGAAACCACGGTGCATCTGCCCTACCAGCGTTTGGCAGAGCAAGTCCTGGCCCAAACTGTGCGCGAGTCGGGATCCCGCTTGGGCTTCAGCCAAGGCGCTTTGGTCAGTCTCGACAGCCGCAACGGCGAAGTTCTGGCTTTGGTGGGCGGGATCGACTACAACGCCAGCCCCTTCAACCGGGCTACCCAAGCTCAAAGGCAGCCGGGCTCCACCTTCAAAGTGTTCACCTATGCGGCTGCCCTCACCCAGGGGATCCCTCTCTCCCAAGTGTTGTCTTGCGAGCCCCTCACCTGGGGCAACCTCACCTTTCGGGGCTGTCGCTCGGGATCGGCCCCTATGGATTTGGCCCGCGGCCTGATCCTCTCCGAAAACGTGATTGCCCTGCGGTTGGCCCAACAAGTAGGTCTAGAGCAAGTGGTGGCGACGGCCCGGCAAATGGGCATCCAATCGCCGTTGCAACCCTATCCTTCTATGGTGATCGGCACAATGGAGGTGAACTTGCTGGAGTTGACAGCAGCCTTCACTCCTTTTGCCAATCGTGGCCTTTGGTCAAGGCCCCACACCATCCGCCGCATCTTGGATAGCAGCGATTGCGCCAACCCCAACGACTTTCGCACCTGCCGTGAGATTTACCCTGGTCGGGAGGATCCCCGCTCTCAGCGACTTGTCCTGCCAGAAACCGTCGCCCAACAGATGACAGCCGTACTGCAAGGGGTGATCAGCTCCGGCACCGGTACTACTGCCCGGCTCGGCATTGGAGAAGCCGGTAAAACCGGCACCACCACCGCCAACAAGGATCTGCTCTTTATCGGCTACACGCCCAACCCTCCTCTGGTGACCGGCGTTTGGTTGGGCAATGATGACTCCAGCCCAACACGAGGAAGCAGCAGCATAGCTGCTCAAACTTGGGGAAATTACATGAGGCAAGTCATTACCAATAGTTTGACGATGGTTCAATAGAGCAACTCCGAGAGCAGCCTTGGCAATTGGCAACCCCAAATCCTGACAACCCGACAGAAAACTCTCCTGCATCCCAAGTGAGAAATGCCTAATAACCAGTTTGGCCGTACCCCTCAATAAACCCACAATCTAGGTTCACCCACTTTCTCAGCGCAGATCTCGGCCAAAGGGCAACAACGACAAAATAATTAACTTCATGTGTTGTTTGGCAAAGGGGATCCCAACAATGGTGATTGCCAGAATCACAGCCCAGAAGAGATGGTTAAGCACCAACGGCCAGCCAAACAGCAATAGCCAGATGACGTTAAAGATCAGCAGCAGCGGGCTGTTGGCATCGGGATACTCCACCACTTCCTTTCCGAAGGGGGCAAGCACTGCAAACCCCAGTTTGATGCTCTGCCAGCCAAAGGGAATGCCGATGATTGTCAGGCAAAGGCTCAGTCCTCCTAAGATGTAGCCCAAACCTGTCAGCAAACCCCCGAAGATTAGCCAGATGATGTTGCCAATCAAGCTCATGATTCAGATCCTCCACCGTTGAGACCAAATTGCAGGGTACAAGAGCAGAACTAGCCTTCCTGTTCGACATCCATACTCTAACCAGCTGTTGGCCAAGACTGGGATCCCAAAATCTGCTTCTTTCCTGGGCTCTAGCGTTCTGCGTCACCGAGGGGAGCGGGCTCCATCACCGGAGGCACTGCGGCCCTATTCACCTTGCAGGGCAGAATGCGGTTCAGAAAGCGGAGGATCCCCCAAACCCAACTGACGGTGATCACCCAAAAGATCCACAACCCGCTTGCCCACGGTTGCGGCAAGTCCAAGGCCATCCCCCCAATCATTGGGCCAAGAGCAAACCCCGCCGCCCAGCAGAGGGAGTTGACCGACAGATACACCCCCCGCAAGTGATCCGGCGCCAAATCCGCCACCAAAGCAGAGGCAGAGGGGTTGTAGCTCACCAACGCCAAAGAGAGCACCGCCAGCGCCAAGACTGCCACCGCCGGGGCCGGAGCCCCCAATTCCGCCGCCAGACCGCTAAGCCAAACCAAAAGAAATCCCACCCCCCACATCAGGGCGGATCCCTGCAACCCTTGGATGCGCGTCCGGCGATTCAACCAACGGGCCACCGGCATCTGCAGCAGAGCAACCAAGGCCCCATGTAAGGCAAACAAAATGCCGATTTGCACCTCTGGGATCCCTACCCCATTGCGGAAGTAAAGGGGCATGCTGCTGCTGAGCTGGGCCACATAGGTGGTGAACAGGATATTCGACAGGCCAAACACCAAAAGGGAGCGATCTCTAAGGGCGGTTTTCCAACCTGCCAACACAGGCTTTGCTGCCGGACAAGTCGCCCGAGTTTCCCGGATAAAAAACCAAAGTACTGCCAGAAAGATTAGAAAAGTGACACCGTCGATTACAAACAAGAGCCGATAGGCCCCCGTCAGAGCCACCAGCGTGCTGGCCATAGCCACCCCAAGGCTGAGGCCCAGGTTATCCCCCAGACGGTTGAGAGCGTAGGCTTCGTTGCGCTGCTCACGAGTGGTTAGATCTGCTACAATCGCTTCCGCAGGCGGCCAGTACAACCCCTGCCCCAAGCCTGCAGCCATATTGGCCAGGGCAAAACTCCAGAAGTCATAGGAGAGCGCAAACCCAAACGACCCCAAGGTGGAAATAGCCAGAGAGAGGATCAAAGTGGAACGGCGCCCCCAAGCTCCATCGGCCATCGAGCCGCCCAGGATGCGGCCAAACACCCCGGCAAAAGCCATAATGCCTAGCCCCAGGCCCACTTGGGTGGCGGTCAGCCCCACCTGATTCACAAAAAAGAGACTGGCATAAAACAAGGTAAAGCCGGTTCCAGTTTGGGAAAGCAGCCGACCGATAAAGATCAGCCAAACCTGAAAACTGAGCTTCGGCCACCAAGAAGGGATCCACATGTTGAGTGCAGCAGGATGTTGAGTGCAGCAGGGGAGGGCCTACCTAGCCTACGGGATCCCGATCCTTGAGGCCAGGGCAAGGAGCCTGCTCTGACAAGTAAACTGAAAATTTGTGCAGCCAGGCTTGATGTTCGTTGCCAGAAGGCTCTTCACCCAGCGAGCCAGCAGACAGGGCAACCCATTTCCCCAACTCCAAATATTCGCTCAACAGCCGCGCCAACTTATAAACTCGATAATCGAGCTGCACTAAGCTACTTTTCATCTGCCCCAAAACACCCAGTCCTCTTCTGAGCCAACTTACAACCTTCAACCTTTCCCAAAACCTGCTGAGCAGGAAGCCAACCCCCATCTTGCTTGCTGCAGCCGAGGTGCAAGTTCCCTTTGCCCACAACAGAGCACCTGTAGCTCAGCCGCAAACCTGGACAAAGCTAGAAGAAGCTGTGCCTTACAGTTCTAGTACCAACAATTTTAACTAACGGGGGTGCGGGGGCAATAGGTCCCATGCTCTAGCCGCAGGGTGAGCACTGGGATACATGGATCCCCGCCATACCCCTGAGCGAAATCTGTAGTAAAGCCTACTTATGCTGGCGGTAACCTACAAGTACTGGGCTTATCCAGATGCCTCCCAACAAACCAGCTCACGGGCGGACGACGGGGATTGACCTGGTTTTGGAGCAATTCCTGACGACTTCAGAGGGCGCTTTTGGGAACGGCCCAAGGGCTTCAAAGCCCTGCAAGGCCAGCTGAGAAGGCTGCAACCCAGGGGGGCGAGAAAACAGCAGGGGTCTTGCCACTGGAAGAGAGCACCACTGCAGGTTGCCAGGATGCAGCAGGGCATTGCCAATGGTTGCCAAGAGTTTCATTTCCAGAGGGCCCATTGGCGTTGAGACCGAGGGCAGACCCTCTCTATCTTTTCTTTGTGGAAGATCTTTGTGGAAGACCTCAAGGCCAAGGGCTGGGCAAGGGGGATGTTGCCCAAGGATTGCGTCGAGGCTGCCTGGGGATAGATTCTCTGCCTTCTGGAGTGGGTTTGCTGGAAGGGTGGGGTGGACTTTGCCAAGGTTGACCCCAAAGGAAGCGGCCAAATCGGTTGCAAGTGCTGGGGGATGGTTAGCAACAGCTGGGCCGTCGGGGGGCCTCAGTGCCCTGAATGCCGGTACCGGGTGCATCGGGACTCAGCCTCAGCCTTGGGAACTGTGCTGGGTGGATTAGAGGTTGTTTTGCGAGCTGGCAGTGCCTAGGGGGGAGGCTGGGGAAGGGGAACCGCCTGTCCAGTTGTTCTGTCGGGGGTTGTAGACCCAGACAAGTGGCGTGGGGCAGGAATGCCCGACCGCGAGGTAAGGACTCCGTCCTGCTGACGGGAAGGGTGGCCCGCGCTCTGTCCATAGGATGAGCGCCGGGAGGATGTCACTCTTGCCGACTTTGGTGTTCGCGCCAGAACTGCTCCGCAAAAGCCACCGTCGGGTGGAGAGGGGCACGGGGTTTGCTGCGCAGGGGCATGTTGGCTTCTTCAGGGGTGCGGTTGCCCTTGCGTTGATTGCAGCGTTCGCAAGCCGTCACCACATTGTCCCAACTGTGGGATCCCCCTTTGGAGAGGGGCACGACATGATCCAAGGTCAAATTGTGGGTGGTGCCACAATACTGGCAGGTGTGGTGATCCCGCCGCAAAACCTCCCGCCGATTCACAGGGGGCACGCGCCAAGCGCGCTCTTTGCCCTTGATGGTCAGGCGAATATGTTCGGGCACTTCAATGACCTGGTTGGGGGAGCGCACCTTCCACACCGGCACATTCATCATCGAGAGCGGTTCGGCTTTGCCTGTTAGCAGCAGCACGATTGCCCGCTTGATATTGACCCGGCTAATGGGCAAATAGTTTTGGGAAAAGACAACGATCGACTGTTCCAGAAGGTGGGTAGCGGCAGTCATGGCTCAGCTCTTCCATTTGCCGCCATTCTCCTGAGGAATCTGCCGAATGGCAAGCTTTTCCCCACCGCCATCGACACCGGCAGAGCTCAGACATTCAAGAGTTTCTTACGATCGCCAGCCAGACAGATGGGCTAGTATCCGGGTGATGGTTGGATCCCGTACCGCCCATGACCTACCCGCTGCACGTCGCCCTGGTTTGGCACCAACACCAACCCCTCTACAAAAGTCCGGTGGCGGGTAAATATCGCATGCCTTGGGTGCGCCTACACGGGATCAAAGATTACCTGGACTTGGTGTTGCTGTTGGAGCGCTATCCCCGCCTGCACCAAACGGTCAACTTGGTGCCCTCCCTGATTGTGCAAATCGAAGAGTACGTAGCCGGCTCGGCTTTTGATCCTTACCTGGAACTGACCCTATCCCCTGTCGAAAAGCTCGGCCCCGATCAACTGCGCTTTGTGGTCGAGCGCTTCTTCGACAGCCACTACCCCACCATGATCGAGCCCTACCCCCGCTATCGGCAGCTCTACAACCAACGGGAATCTCAGGGGGTGAACTGGTGTCTGCAGTACTGGACTCCGCAGGACTTCGGGGATTTGCTGGCCTGGCACAACCTGTCTTGGTTTGATCCTCTCTTTCAGGAGGATCCTGAGATTGAGGGCTGGATCAAAATGGGATCCGGTTTTACCCTGGCGGATCGGCAGCGGATCTACGCCAAGCAACAACAGATCCTCGGCGCCATCTTGCCCCAACACGCCAAACTGCAGAGCAACGGCCAACTGGAGCTGACCACCAGCCCCTATACCCACCCCATCTTGCCCCTGTTGGTGAGCGAGCGCTCGGCACGGGTGGCCCGCCCAGGGTTGCCCTTACCTCGCTACCCCTTTCACTGGGAGCAGGATGTCCACACCCAACTGGAGCGGGCTAAGCAGATCTATCGGGAGCGCTTTGGCCGCGAGCCGCGGGGCCTGTGGCCTTCCGAGCAATCCGTAAGCCCTGCCATTGTGCCGATTGTGCAAGAACAGGGCTTTGATTGGATCATCTCCGACGAAGGGGTTTTGGGGTGGAGCCTGGGCCAGCCTTTTCATCGCGATGGGCAGGGCCACATTCTGGAGCCGGAGAAGCTCTACCGCCCCTACCGCCTGGAAACCGAGCGGGGGGATTTGGCGATTGTCTTTCGGGATCACCGCCTTTCGGATTTGATCGGCTTCAGCTACAGCGCCATGCCCGCCGATGCTGCCGCCAAAGATCTCATTGGCCATCTGGAGAGCATCCGCAACCGCCTGCCCCAGGAGCAGCCCTGGCTGGTGACCATCGCTCTGGATGGGGAAAACTGCTGGGAGTACTACCCCCAAGATGGCCGGCCCTTCTTGGAAAACCTTTACACCCGCCTCAGCCAGCACCCGGCGCTGCGCTTGGTGACGGTCTCCGAGTTTCTGGATCAGTTTCCTCCCACTGAGTTTTTGCCGGCAGAGCAGCTGCACAGTGGCTCTTGGATCGAGGCGGACTTCACCACCTGGATTGGGGATCCCGTCAAAAACCGCGCTTGGGAGCTTCTGGCCCAAGCCCGTCAGGTGATTCAGGATCATCCCCGCGCCAATCCCCAAGCCTGGGAGGCCCTCTGGGCCGCCGAGGGATCCGATTGGTTCTGGTGGTTTGGGGCAGGCCACTCCTCCGCCCATGATGCCGTTTTCGACCAGTTGTTTCGGGAGCACCTGCAGGCGCTCTACACTGCTTTGGGAGAGGCGGTGCCGACCGTGCTGCAATTTCCCCTGGAGGATCATGACGGCCTAGGGGATCGCCTGCCGCAGGGGTTTATCCACCCGGCCATCAACGGTCGTCCGGCAGAACGGGAGTGGAGCCAAGCGGGGCGGGTGGAGATTGGAGCGGCCCGAGGCACCATGCACCGCAACAGCGCCGTTCGCCGCCTCTGGTACGGGTTCGATCACTTCAACCTCTATCTGCGGCTGGATTTTAACTCGGTGGTGCAGCGGCCCAGGCAATTGCTGGTGCTGTGGTTCTATCCCAACCGCGTCACCGTCAACAGCCCCATTCCCCTGCAGGGATTGCCGGCAGAAGCCCCTCTCAACTACCACTACCGCCACCTGTTGCGGTTGTCACTGCCGCCTCCCGGCACCGGCCAGCATCCGGCAGAGGTGCAAGCCCAGCTCTTGCAGGCAGGGGAGTACCACACCTGGCACGCCATCGGCCATCAAGTGAAGGCGGTGGTGGATGCCTGTTTGGAGGTGGCCATCCCCTGGAGCAATTTGGGCGCCCAGCCGGGTCAGGAGCTGCAATTTGTCATCCTGGCCGCGGATGGCGAGACCTTTCAGGAAGGGATCCCGCCCAAGGCCACCATTGCCCTGCGCAGACCCTGAGAGTGATGACCAGCAGAGCTTCGAGTTATGTCGCGCGATCTCTATCCCCCCATCGAGCCCTACGATCAAGGCTTTCTGGCGGTTTCCTCCCTCCACACCTTGTACTACGAGCAGTGCGGCAACCCGGCAGGCAAGCCGGTGGTGTTTTTGCACGGGGGGCCTGGAGGCGGGATCGATCCCATCTACCGGCAGTATTTCGATCCCAGCCGCTGGCGGGTGGTGCTGTTCGATCAGCGGGGCTGCGGGAAAAGTCGCCCCTATGCCGAGCTGCGGGAGAACACCACCTGGGATCTGGTGGCGGATATCGAGAAGTTGCGCCAGCATCTGGGCATTGATCGCTGGTTTGTGTTCGGGGGCAGCTGGGGCAGTGCCCTTGCCCTGGCCTATGGGCAAACCCACCCCCAATCCTGCCTAGGGTTTATCTTGCGGGGCATTTTTCTCTTGCGCCCTTTTGAGCTCCGCTGGTTTTACCAGTCGGGGGCCGGCTACTTTTTCCCCGACGCTTGGGAACATTACCTGGAGCCGATCCCTCCCGAAGAGCGGGATGACCTGCTGGCAGCCTACCACCGCCGCCTAAACGACCCAGATCCCCAGGTACGGCTGAGGGCAGCTCGCGCCTGGTCCGTCTGGGAGGCCAGCACCAGCAAGTTGATCCCCAGCCCAGAGCTCATCGAGCGCTTTGGTCGGGGAGAGTTTGCCGAGGCCTTTGCCCGCATTGAGTGCCATTACTTTGTCCACAGCGGTTTTTTGGATCCGGAGGATCAGCTCCTCAGGGGGGTGGGACGGCTGCGGCATCTGCCGGCGGTGATCGTCCAGGGGCGCTACGACGTGGTGTGCCCGCCCATCTCTGCTTGGGAGCTGCATCAGGCTTGGCCAGAAGCAGAGTTTCGGATGATCCCCGATGCTGGCCATTCCATCACCGAGCCCGGAATCCGCACCGCCCTCCTGGAAGCCACCGATCGCTTTGCCGGTTTGTGAGCCCCGCCGAGCCAACCCAGTGCTGCCAGGGATCCCAAGACCTTGAAGAATTGCTACAGGAAGGCCGGCAAAACCTTGGGATCCAGCCCAGAAGCACGGCCAAGCCTATCGACAGTTGGCGATTTTGGGTTTATCACTGAGGGAGGGGCGGTGCAAGCTGCCCACACCTGGCTGGTGCATCCACCCAAGTGCTTCGCGGATTCAAGCTCATTTCTACTTCACCGTTTCCAGGGTCGAACCATGCAGAAACCAACCCATCTGTTCAAGCTTGCCCTAGCCCTGCCCATCTCCTTCTTGCTGGCAGATGCAGTTGTGGCCTACCCCTGCGACTCGGTTGGGGGTGAAGCTTACAACCACCACGGCTCCACGGTTCAGGTCAGCAGCGACGCCAACAGCTTCGGGGTTCAGTGGTCGCCTGCCTCCTATGCTGTCGGCAACGGCTTCATTGGAGTTGCCATTGAAACGGTGAACGGCGAGCAAGCCCAGAGCGCCATCAGCCGTCGTCTGTTCGGCCCCGCACCGCAAGTTCGAGGGGTGCAGGTGGTCGGCCTGCTCCAAGACGGCCCTGCTCAACGAGCCGGTCTGGCCCAGGGCGATATTTTGATTGGAGTGGATGGGCAGCGGGTCACCTCCGTGCAACATGTGCAGCAGATCATCCAAAATACCCCGGTAGGCCAATCGGTGCCGATTACCTTCCGCCGTGGTGAGCAGGTGCTGTCAACGGTGGTTGTGGTGGGGGATGGCCGGGTGTTGCGCCCCTTGATGCTGCAGCAGCAGTGAGCCTTGTCGGGATCCCTACCCGGAGCTCTCTGTGAATGCCAATTGGAGTTCGGGATGGGCTGTCTGGGCAGTTTGCGGCCTCAACGGCTTGCTGTTTTTGGCCCTGGTTGCTCTCATTCCTGTCATTTTGAAGCTGCGCTCGGCTCTTGGGGTCACAGAGCGGGCCATGGCCGATTGGCGAGAAGCAGCTCAACAGGCCTTGGCTCCCACCCCGGCTGAGTTGCTGCGTCTGCGGGATCGTCTGCGCGAGAATCGCCATACCCTTGCCCGCTGGCAACGTCGTTTGCAGTTCTGGCAAGGGATCCGCAGGGTGGCCGTTTGGCTGGGGCGTAGGCTTTGAGGGATATGGATAGCAACCGTCCTGTCTCCAACCCCATCCGGTTGCAGGTCATGGCCAACGCTCTGGCGGGGATTGCCGAAGAGATGGGAGCCCGCCTCATCCGCGGTTCTTATTCGGCCAACATCAAGGAGCGGCGGGATTGCTCCACAGCTCTGTTTGACGCGCAAGGGGCTTGCATTGCCCAGGCAGCTCACATCCCGGTGCATTTGGGCGCCCTTTCGCAGGCAGTGCGAGCGGTGGTGGCAGCCAACCCGCGACCCGGAGATGTGTTTCTCCTCAACGATCCCTACCAGGGAGGATCCCATCTGCCGGACGTTACGGTGGTCGCGGCCATTCCCGGCTGGAGGGATCCCGACCGGATTTGCGCCTATGCTGTGAACCGTGCTCATCACGCTGATATTGGAGGGATGCGCCCTGGCTCCATGCCCGCCGACTCCACAGAACTTTGGCAAGAGGGGCTGGTGATCCCGCCGGTACGGCTGGCTGGGCTCTCTCTAGAAGGAGAGTTGTCCTGGCAGGAGGATCTGCTGCGCCTAATCCTGGCCAATGTGCGCAATGCCGAGCAGCGGCGGGGGGATCTGCAGGCCCAGGTGGGGGCCAGCGCAGTGGGGATGAGCCGGTTTCGGGAGTTGCTGGCCCGCTTTGGAGAAGAGGAAGCTTGGCAGTTGATCGCAGGGGTCATCGAGTACAGCCGCCGGCGGATGCGGGCGCAAATTCAGGCTCTGCCCGATGGGATCTACACGGCTGAGGATTGGTTGGAGGGCTACGGGGATCCGCCCGCGCCCCTTGAGATTCGGGTGCAGGTGGAAGTAGAGGGCGAGAAGCTGCGGGTGGACTTCACCGGCACTGCTCCGGCCATGGCGGGAAACCTGAACGCGCCGCTGGCCGTCACCCGCTCGGCAGTGTTGTTTGCCCTGCGTTGTCTGTTGGATCCCACGGCCCCCAGCAATGTCGGCCTGGAGGATCCCATCGAGATCGTGGCGCCGCCTGGCTGCTTGGTGAATGCCCAGTTTCCGGCAGCAGTGGTGGCGGGCAATGTGGAAACCTCGCAGCGCATTGCCGATGTGGTGTTCAAAGCTCTGGCTCCCGTGGCCGGATTGCGGAGCATCGCCCAGGGACAGGGCACCATGAACAACTGTGTGCTGGGCAACCGCCGCTTCACCTACTACGAAACCCTGGGAGGTGGTCAGGGGGCCAGCCGGCAACGACCGGGTTTGGACGGAGTGCATGTGGGCATGAGCAATACCCTCAACACCCCCATCGAGGCTCTGGAGCTGGAGTATCCCCTGCGGGTACTGCGCTACGAGCTACGCCAGGATTCCGGCGGCCATGGCCAACAGCGGGGCGGCTGGGGGCTAATCCGCTCCATCCAGACTTTGCAGGATTGCACCCTCTCCCTGCTCACCGAGCGGCGCCACTATGCCCCCCAAGGAGAACAGGGAGGCGGGCCAGGCCAAGTGGGGATCAACCTCCTCAACGGGGATCCCCTACCCGGCAAAATCAGCCGCTCCCTAAAAGCCGGCGACGTGATCACCCTCTACACGCCGGGCGGCGGGGCTTGGGGCTCAAACGAGGATGAGCAGGCTCCCGAACCCAGGTAGCGCAGGTGCTCAAGAAACAACTGCTCGCAGCGGCGAAGCACCTCATCGCGGCTGGCGAAGTGCTCCAGCCTTTGCACTTCTTGACCTTTCTCAAACAAAATTAGGGTTGGCAAAGAGCGCACCCGATAGCGGCGCGGCAGCCAAAAATTGTCGTCTACATTCACCCGCAGTACTTTGACCGCCCCTCCCCACTCGGCTACGAGACGGTCGGTAATCGGCTGAATGAAGCGACACAGGCCACACCAAGGGGCGCCGAAATCCACCAAAACCAACCCATCACTTGTCAAAAGTTCTTGATTAAAAGCATCTAAAGCAACTTGCAAGGCCATCACTCCCAAACTAAAGAAGTTCTTTGGGATCATGCTACCAGGCAACTCGGCTGGCTGCAGAAACCATTTGTGGATGGAAGGCGTAAAGAATCACTACAAAGCTGAACACCCCCAAATAGGCCCAGCGCAGAAACTCTCGCGGGCGCAGTTGCTGTCGCTTCTGCAGAATGGCCAAGCCGGGGATCACGGAGGTGCGCGCCTTGAGATCGCGGAAGGCCTGCCCGTATTTCCGCTCCAGGCGGTGATCCCCGTGCCAAACCGCAAACAGGTGGTAGGCAATGAGCCCAAGCGAGGTCACCGCCATAAAGCTGGAGCCAATCCACAGGGAATGGGCCACACACCAGATCACCTGGCCCACCATTTGGGGATGACGGGTGATACGGATGATCCCGGTTTCAAACAGGTGGATCTCCGGCTTGCGAATGGCGGCGATCTCCAGCAAGTTGAAGGTGGCCGGATACAAAAAGAAAAAAGAGAGGGCAGACAAAAGAGCAACGGTGGTGCGAATGCCTGGGACGGCTTGGAGATCCCAGAGAATCACCCCGTCGTAGCGGTGGTTGAAAAAATAGATGAGCAACAGCGGTGCCAAACTGAGGCTCACCAGAGCAAAGAAGATGCGGTACAGACGGGATCCCAGCCAGCTTTCCCCCCAGGGTCGCAAGTAGGCTAATCCGCTGTGAGCACAGGCAAACCCCAAGATCAGGGCTAACATTGTCCAATGGGATCCGTACTGGCCCAGCTTCTGCAGAAAGTCGCTGAAGGGGGTGAACAGCATCTTTTGGGTGACTCCTCTGGTGTTGCTGTGGCTTATGCTTAAAAGTAAGTTACATTAGGTTCCCCATGCTCAAAACTTTTTTTCTGCGTCTTGTCAGCCTGCTCCTGTCTGTAGCCCTTTTGCTGGGCTCAGCGAGCTCAGTTGCTCAGGCTGCCCGTCTCACCGGCAAGTATTACGAAGACAGCATGACCTTGATCCAAACCCTGCGCACCGTCCTTTCCGAAGGGGATCCCCTGATGAACCCGGAAGAGGCGCGAGCGGAAGCCATGCAAGCCATCCAGGAGTTTTCTGGGCGCTACCACGGCCATCGCTACGATAAGCTGCAGTCTTTTACCACTTTGCGCACGGTGTTTAACACGCTGGCCTCCCAGTACCGCACTTCCAACCGGCCTCTCAACCCCGAAAAGGTGGAGCGGGTGCTGATGCAACTGGATCGGGCCGAATTGGCCCTGCGCCGAGAAGGTTGAGCTTTTTTTAGATTGGATCTCCCCGATCCAAATCACAGGCAAATCTCCTCGCTGTGGCCAAACTGTTCCCAGTCCCCGGAAGCCAGCATCTCCTCAGATGTCTTTTGGAACCTGAAGGGGAAGAGTAAGGCTTTCTTGCTCATTTCGATTTTCGATTGAGGACTTGGGAGGTTGTGATGGTCAAAAATCGTTGGGCTTTGATCCCGCTGCTGCTGATGGTTGGGGCTGTTGCTTCTCACCCAGCTTGGCTCCTGTCTCTCCCAGCCCAAGGACAGGTCGTTGGGGCTGTCGAGGAGGGATCCCCGGGCCCCTTTTTTGCGACGGATGGCCTGGCCCTGCGGGGCTATGACCCGGTGGCTTATTTCATCGACGGCAAGCCCGTCAAGGGATCCCCAGAGTATGAATGGGAGTGGGGAGGGGTGACCTGGAGGTTTGCCAGCGCCGACAATCGAGAGCGGTTTCGCAACAACCCAGAGCGCTTTGCCCCCCAGTACGGCGGGTTTTGTGCCTGGGCCGTGGCCCACAACTACCTTTACCCGGTGGATCCCTTTGCCTGGAAAATCGTCGATGACAAGCTGTACCTGAACGCCAACCAGCGGGTACAGCGTAACTGGGAGCGCGACATCCCCGGCTTGATCAAGAGGGCAGATGCCAACTGGCCAGCTTTGAGAAGCCGATAGGCCCAAGTCCCTCTGGCCTGGGGTTCAATGGGCGAGGCGCAGGGTCACCTTGATGCCAACTCGGTAGGGGCCGCTTTCGCAGAGTTCCAGCTGGCCTCCCATTTCTCTCAGGAGCCGCTCGCTTACCCGCCAGACGGCACAGCCCTCTGTTTGAATGGGCACATGGCATCGCCCCTCAAGGTTCCACCCCAGGCACAGTCGCCCCTCTTCTTCTGCGGTGGGATAGGGGTGCAAAGCCATCGAACCGTAGCGTAGGGTGCGGATGCCCCAGCGACACACTCCCAGCAGCGCCTGCACCAAGCCGTGGGGATCCGCCCAAACGGTGAGGCTGTCGGGGAGAAGGGGCACCTCAAAGGCCGAGGTGGGTTGTAGGGCCGGCCATTCGTAGCGAATGCCCTGATCCTGGGCCTGTAGGCGAGTTAGGCTGTACACATCCTGCAGGAGGGGGCGTAGTCGGGTCGGTTCCGGTCGCAGAGGTTGGATGGGCAGGTCGTGGCGAGCCAGGCGGGTGTATTCCTCGAGCAGCTTGATCAGGCGCTCTACCGCCTCTTTGGCACTTTGCAGGTATTCCCGCTCCTCTTCGGGAGAGTCACATAGATCCGACAACACCAACTGCAGGGATCCCATCTGGCTGCTGAGGGGGTTGCGCAGCTCATGGCCGATGCTGACGAGCAACTCTTGTTGAAAGGCTCGCATCACCTCAGAGCGTTCAAAAGCAAACTGCCAATCCACAGCCTCTTGCTTGTCGGCAGAGGCAGCCTGCTGTAAGGGTGGGTCGGGTTTGGCTGTAGGCGAAGGCTCCCTCAAGAAGTGCTCCTGGCGAAGGACAGGGGATCCCATCCGTGCTCAGATCTCTGGGCTCGGAGCTTTAAGTTTTGGACAGTTCCGGCTCCGGCGATACCCCATCTTATGGGATCCTACCCTTTTCTATCCGACGAAGTGGGCGCTGACCACCCGTTCAATCCCGGCCAGATCTCGGTGAACTTGGATCTGCCGATAACAGCCCCTATCTCGCAACTGCTCCGCCACCCAAGGGGCTTGGCCTCGCATCACTTCCACCGCCCAAAAGGAGTTCGGGGCCAAGTAATCCGGTGCTGCTTGAATCAACAGTCGCAAGTGGGCTAGGCCATCTTCTCCGCCATCCAGAGCCTGTCGTGGCTCGTGCAGTCGCACCTCTGGCATGAGCGAGGCCAGCTCGGCAGAGGGAATGTAGGGAGGGTTGGAAACCAGGCCGCGCAGCCGTCCTCGCCAGGGATCCAAGGGCACAAACCAGGATCCCAGCAGCAACTTCACCCGCTCCTGCAGATGGTGGGCTGCCACATTGTCTGCTGCAATAGCCAAGGCCTCTGGGCTGGAATCCACGGCCAGAAGCCGCAACTGGGGGTGCTGATGGGCCAACGCAATGGCAATCGCCCCGCTGCCTGTACCCAGGTCGGCAAAACAGGATCCCGGCGGCAGAGGATTGGCCTGTAGCCAAAGGGAAGCCTGCTCCACCAGCAGCTCGGTCTCCGGGCGTGGGATCAGCACCGCCGGCGTCACCCGTAAGCTCAAGCCCGCCCACTCAACTTTGCCCAACAGATACTGTAGGGGGATGCGCTCTTCCACCCTTTGCCGCCAAAGGGTCTGCACCTCCTCCAGGGGATCCCCCTCCCCAGCCGGAGCGCGACCCATCAACCGCTCCAATGGCCCCCACCCCAGCCGTTCTTTGAGCAAAATCTCCACTTCCTCGGCAGGGATCCCAGCCGCTTTTGCCGCCCTCAGGGCTTGGGCACGCCACTCTGTTAACCGCTTCACCAGAGCAGACGGGGATCCCATCAGGGGCTTAGGTTAACGCTGAGGCTGGGGACTTGCAGAAGGATTGGCAGGCCGGGCCAGGGATTGGATATACTCCAGCGCCGAGCGAGAGGGGATAAAGGCAATTTTCTGCACATCGGCCTGCGCGTCGGGGGCCAGCATACGCTCTACCACAATGGCCAGCGAGGTCACTTCAATCTGGGTTTTCCCAACCACATCCGGGTTCTGCGCCGCCGCCCGATCCAAAGCCCTCCGCAAATCGTTGCGGTCGAAGAAGAAGGGCACCACCTCATGGCCATCCTGCTCGATGGTCAGCAGCCCCTCTCCGGAGCGGCCATAGAACAGAGGCACGCCGATTGCCTCCGGGGGCACATCTTGTCCGGTTTCCTTCAGCACCTGCTTGGCTGCTTCCACATCAGAAGCCCGAGGCACCACCTCAAAATACAGGTCACTATTCTTGGCGCGCTCCTCTTCCGATTTTTCGTAGGCATACCCCAGCGAGAGAGGCACCACCCGGGCTTGACTGGCTATCTCGGGGTTGCTGGCTTTCACCTGCTCCAACATTTGTTGGGCCTGGGCCTGATCCAGCCAGAAGGAAACCACTTGGATGGTGCGGCCATCTCGCTCCACATTGGCGACAACGGGGGTGCCGTTCTGAGACACAATGGCAAAAACAGGCACCAGATTTAGCCGCTCCGCCACCTCTTGCCGGCTCATGGGGCCTGCGGCTGCCTGAGCCAGTAGGGCATTCTCCTGAGCCCAAACAGGAGTCACAGCCAAACCCCCCCAAGCTGTTCCGATCAGGATCCCGGCTACGCCGCCCACCTGAGCTGCACAGCGGCAGAGGGAGCGCACAGGCGATACTACATTACAACGCGTCATTCTCATCTCAACTCCCGGCATCGCGCCTTGTTCTGGTTGCTATGGGGTCAGCTTCCTAAGTACTAACCAACAGCCTGGGGCAAATCAAAAGCTGCCTAGATTAAACCCGCTCAACAGGGCTTAGGCTAGCGATGCGGCACACTCTCAGCCTTAGGATCCCGGTTGGCCATCGCTGACAACACCCCGGCACACCTATCTTGAAGAGCGCTCTTGGGCCACCCTAGAAGCCAAGGTTAGAACATCTGCTCGACCTCTGTCGAGGGGCAAAGCCCCTGTTTTGGGTGGGGATCCCGCATCACCCAATACTATATACGGAGTCGCATACAACTGATCCACGCTAGATGCAGATCCCTCCGAGGGTTGTGTACCCAGCTCTCCCATAAAACGCTGCCTATTCCAGCCTTGTTCGGCGGTGTCCTGATGTAGCCGCGCAAACGTGGCAGCTGCTGTTAACTTTTGTTAAGGTAGGGGGCGAACCCACAGCTGTAGGGAGCATTGAGTCATGGCTAAGATCTTCACCGCTGAATTCAACCAATTTGAGACCATCAACGCTACTCAGGCCTGGTCTTTGTTTTTCACCATCAGCGCTTCCGATCGGCTGCTGGGTGACAACCCGGCTGTTGGCCGCTACCTAACGCTGGCTTTGTTCAGCGCCGTCCTCACCGGGATCCTGAATGTGCTGGTGGCTTCTTAGCTAGACCCTTTGCGGACGGAACGAGTTTTTTGTTAAGAGGCCGCCGGCAGAGGCAGCTTGACCTGAGACAAGGGGATCCTGCTCTCAGGTTTTTTGATTTTGAATGGGAAAGGATCCCTTGTTCTCTTTGTGGGGCTGTCTTCCGATGAAAGCTGCTGGGATAGATTTCGCGGAAACGGATCACTTTGAGGCGCCGCCTCTGACCACCAAGTTGCCCCTGCTGCTGGCCCCGGCGGGGGATTGGGAGTGTGCCAAGGCGGCAGTGGAAAACGGAGCCGATGCCATTTACTTTGGGCTGGAGCGCTTCAACGCCCGGATGCGCGCCCGCAACTTTACGGAAGCGGATTTGCCGGAACTGATGGCCTGGCTGCACCGGCGGGGGGTACGGGGCTATGTTACTTTGAATACTCTGGTTTTTCCAAGGGAGCTGACGGAAGCCGAGGGATACATCCGCTCGATGATCGCGGCGGGGGTGGATGCGGTGATTGTGCAGGATATCGGCATAGCCCGCCTGATCCGGCATCTTTCTCCCGACTTTCCCATCCACGCTTCTACGCAAATGACCATTACCAGCGGAGTGGGAGCGGAGTTTGCCGCCGAGCTGGGCTGTGAGGTGGTGGTGCTGGCGCGGGAATGTTCCCTCCAGGAAATCGCCCAGATCCAGGCCTATCTGCAAGAGAAGGGATCCTCCCTATCTCTGGAGGTCTTTGTGCATGGGGCGTTGTGTGTGGCCTACTCGGGGCAATGTCTGACCAGCGAGGCGCTGGGGGGGCGTTCGGCCAACCGAGGCGAATGTGCTCAAGCCTGCCGCATGCCCTATGAGCTGGTGGTAGATGGGATCCGCCGCGACTTAGGCGAAAAGCGGTATCTGCTCAGCCCTCAAGATTTGGCCGGGCTGGAGGTGCTGCCGGAGCTGGTGAAGCTGGGGATCCGCTGTCTGAAAATTGAGGGCCGGCTGAAATCCCCAGAATATGTAGCCAATGTAACGCGGGTGTATCGGCAGGCCTTGGATGCGCTGGGGGTGGGACAGCCGTGGCAGCCCTCGCAACAGGAACGCTACGAGCTGGAGATGAGCTTTTCTCGTGGGCTCTACACAGGCTGGCTGCGGGGCATCAACAACCAGGAGCTGGTGCACGCGCGGTTTGGCAAGAAACGGGGGGTTTACCTGGGGCAAGTGGTGGGGATCCAACAGGATCAGGTGGGGATCCGGCTGGAGGCACCCCTCAAAGCCGGGGACGGCGTGGTGTTTGATCAGGGGCAGCCGGAGTTACCGGAGCAGGGGGGACGGGTTTACCGGGTGCAAGAGAAGCAGGGGCTGGCCTGGATCAGCTTCGGAGAGGGGGTCATTGATCTCAAACGTCTGCGGGTGGGGGATCGCCTCTGGAAGACCAGCGACCCGGAACTGGAAAAGCGCCTGCGCCAAAGCTACGCCGGGGATCACCCCCGCTTTCAGCGGCCTGTCCACATGGAGGTTCACGGCCAAGTGGGATCCCCGCTGACGCTGATCCTGCGGGATGAGCAAGGCCATACGGTGCAGGTGGATTCGCCGCTGCCCCTGGAAGCTGCCCACCGCCAACCCCTCACCACCGAAAAACTGCGACAGCAACTGGGCCGTTTGGGCTCCACTCCCTTCAAGTTGGGATCCCTGCACAATGCCTTGCAGGGGGAGGTAATGCTGCCGGTGAGCCTGCTCAACCAGATGCGCCGACAAGCGGTGGAACGCCTACAAGCTCTGCGAGCTCAGCCCCCGCGCTGGCAACTCAACCCTGAAGCTCGCTGGCAAGATCTGGTGCCTTCTCAGGAGGAGCCCGCAAGGGGATCCCCGCAGTTGGTGGTGTTGGTGCGGGATCCGGCGCAACTGCCGGCGGCGATAGCCAGCGGTATTAGGCAGATCTATCTGGAGTTTGAGGATCCCCGCCGCTATCGGGAGGTGATCCGCACAACCAAAGCCGCCCATCCCGAGGTGGAACTGTGGGTCGCTCCGCCCCGCATCACCAAGCCAGGAGAAACCTGGATCCTAAAGCAAGTGTTGGTCGGCGGAGCCGATGGCTACTTGGTGAGAAATTACGATCATCTCCGTTTCTTTGCCGGGCAGCGCTGCATTGGGGATTTTTCGTTAAATGTGGCCAATCCCATCACAGCCTACTATCTCAAAACCCGCTACAACCTAGAGCGCTTGACGGCTTCCTATGACCTCAACCACGAGCAACTGGGATCCCTGCTGCAAGCCGGCCCCGCCGGTGGGTACGAGGTTACCCTTCATCAACATATGCCCCTGTTCCACATGGAGCACTGCGTCTTTTGCGCCTTTTTATCCAGCGGAACGGATTACACCAATTGTGGTCGCCCTTGCGAAAAACATGAAGTGAAGCTGAGGGACAGGGCCAATGTCGAGCATATTTTGAAGGCCGATGCCGGCTGTCGGAATACCCTCTACAACGGCAAGGCCCAAACGGGGGCAGAATATGTGCCGAAATTATTGGCCTTGGGCCTGCGCTATCTGCGCATCGAATTTTTGCATGAATCCCCCGCCGAGATTCAACAAACGCTGCATCGCTATCAGCAACTCCTACAAGGTCAACTCAGCGGATCCCAACTGTGGCAGGAGCTGAAGCTACACAGCCAATTGGGGGTTACGCGCGGGTCTTTGGAGAGTTAACGGCTGCGCTGTCTTTCTCTAGGGCGCCGGCTCTGCAGCTGTGCTCCGACCGGAGCAATGCGAAAAACATTCCGGCAAAGTTGGCGTAAAATTTCCTCAGGGTATTGTTATTCCCAGGTGCTTCCCCAACCTCTTCTCAGCTTTTTCTCTATCCTCTGGTTGCCGTGAAACACACCCTCAGCGCCCTCGTGCAGGATCAGCCTGGCGTTTTAACCCGCATTGCGGGGATGTTTGCCCGTCGCGGCTTTAACATCGACAGCCTCACCGTTGGCCCCACCGAACGACCGGGGATCTCTCGCATCACCATGGTGGTGCAGGGAGATGAACACGATGTGGAGCAGATGACGAAGCAGCTCTACAAGCTCATCGACGTGCTGAAAGTTACCGATATCACCCATGTTCCCTGCGTGGAACGGGAGCTGATGCTGGTCAAGGTCAATGCCAGCCCCGATACCCGCTCCGCCATTATGGATGTGGCCCAAATGTTTCGCGCCCGGATTGTGGATGTGGCGGAGGAGTCTTTGACTCTCGAGGTAACCGGGGATCCCGGCAAAATGGTGGCCATCATCAAGATGTTGACCAGCTTTGGCATCCGCGAGATCGCCCGTACCGGCCTGGTGGCTCTCACCCGCGAGTCCGGCGTGAATACGGAATACCTGAAGCAACACCCCACCTTAGTTACCGTCTGATGGCCTCAGGGGAAGCGATGCCAAAACTGGGGTGGAGTTGTAGGGGATCGGTTCTGCGGGGCACGATTAGCCTTGTGGCTATTGTGCTGGTGGGGCTGCTGGCCGGCTGCGGCCCTAGACCGCCAAAGCCGATTGTGCAGCAGGCCCTCGCCTATCAGATCGCTCATTTGTCCGGGCCGGTGGGATCCTTGGTGGGCAGTGACCAGCTAGCAGCCCGCCTGCAATTGCAGGATGTGAAAATCCGCCAGGATCGCCGTGAACCCTTGCTGTTAGTCTCAGGAGAAACCCTGGAAGGCCATCACCTCAGCGGTACCTACACCCTAATCGTGCAGCCGCCGGGATCCCGCCGCCCCTATCGCCGCAAAGGGGATCCCTTCCAGATCACCCTGGCCCACCAAAAGGCACAAACTGTTGCTACACAACGCTCGCCCGACCGCGTCAAAACCGTGCCCGAACGGTGGCTGCTGGCCTACAGCTCACCGGATTCCAAGACTTGGGAGGTCATCGACTTTCTGCCTCAGCCCGCACCGGCACCGGAGTTGCCTCCTGCCGGGCCAGAACCTACACTGCCGGCAACTGCACCTGCTGCCGCCGACGTTGGCAGGACGGAGTCCGATGGAGCTCCCAGCCCTACCAATACTTCTACTCCCACCTGAAGCAGAGTTATGGGGATGTCCCAGCTCACCGCAGCAGAGCTGCCCCCCAGCCAAATAGCCCATCCACCAACAGGGTATTCAGCACTGCTCCCGCAAATGCCCAATGGTGCAAGCGGCGGGATCCCTGGACTCTCCACAATCCAACACCCAGCAACAGAAGGCCCAAGCCGATGCCCCAACCCAGGCCCCAGGGGGTAGCCATTTTGTCGAGGGCCGCCCTAAAAGGGACAACCGCCTGCTCCAACCGGTCAAACTGCATCGCCTGCCGCCACTCAGGCAGCAGCCCCACCGAGTGAATGTAGAGATCTGTAACCGCCGTACCCCACAGGGAGCCGAGATAAAACCAGGTACCGATGCGGGCAAACCGTCGCCGTGTCCCCCACCAGACAATCGGGATCCCCAAGGCTTCCATGGGCATGTGCCAAAGAGGCTCAAAGCGCAGCCATCCCCAATACAGGGATCCTGCCAGCCAAGTCAGGGTAAAGCCGTACAGCAAATCTCCCCACAGGCGGGTACGGGGCTGGGAGTAGAGATGCAAGCTAAGGCCCAGCCAGCCCAAAGACATCACCAAGCTGACCCAAGGGGCATACCGCACCAGGGGCGCTTGCACAAAAACGGGCAGACTCACGAGCAGAGCTGCCACTCCCCCAATGGCATAGTGGGATCGAAAACGCCTTTGAGCCGAGAGAGGGCGGGGATCCAGCCCGGCCAAACGCTCAGAGGACAGCAGAGGCTCATCTTGGAGAGGGGGTAAAAAAGGTGTAGAAGACAAAATGCAATATTAAAAACCTTTACATCAGTTAACATAGCACCTTCTTTGCCCTTCCCTCTTCTCCCCAGCAGGAGCGGGGAAGCCTTGGGGGCCTGGCATTCTCTCTCCAGAGATGTCAGGGTGGGAAGGAGGTGCTGGCCGGAGGAAACTGTATGGACTTGTTGTTGGCAGGAGACATCGGGGGCACCAAAACCAGCCTCAGCCTTGTCAATGCCGAGGATCCCGAGCACAGCCTTTACCACTGCCGCTATGCCAGCCAAGATTACGCCAACCTCGCCCCAATGGTGGGAGAGTTTCTGGCCCAGGCTCGGCGGGAGCTGGGGCGAGATCCACAGCCTGCTGCCGCCTGTTTTGCAGTGGCCGGCCCCGTCATGGAAACAAGGGGCTCAGGGTCTGAGGGACAGACTGCCAAAGTGACCAACTTGCCCTGGGATCTGCAGTCGAGCCAATTGGCCGCAGAGCTGGGGATCCCGCGCGTAGCCTTGATCAACGACTTCAGCGCCGTGGGGTATGGCGTGCTTGCCCTCGGCGACCAGGATCTGGACACCTTGCAAGTGGGTGAGCGTCAACCGCGGGCTCCGATTGGCGTGATGGGAGCAGGCACGGGTTTGGGGCAGGCTTACCTTACCTGGGGAGAAGGGGGTTACCAAGTTCATGCCAGCGAGGGCGGTCACGTGGACTTTTCCCCGCGCACCCCTCTGGAGTGGGAGCTCTTGAGGTATTTGCAAAAACGGCACGGACGTGTCTCCACCGAGCGGGTGGTCTCGGGGCAGGGGATCGTTGCCATTTATCAATTTTTGCGGGATAGCCAGTGGGGCTCAGGAGAAGAACAGCTGCTGGCCCAAATTGAGGCTTGGGAAAAGGGAGCTAAGCATATTGACCCGGCAGCCCAAATTGCCAATGCTGCCATGGAAGCACGGGATCCCCTGGCGGTGGAGTGTCTGCGGCTTTTCATCAGCCTGTACGGGGCTGCAGTCGGGAACTTTGCCCTACACCTATTGCCGCGCGGGGGCCTGTTCATCGCCGGGGGGATCGCGCCCAAGCTCTTGCGCCTACTGCATCAAGGGGAGTTTTTGTCCTCGTTTTTGGATAAGGGGCGGATGCGTCCTCTTCTGGAGCAACTGTCGGTGCAGGTGGTGGTGAATGCGCAGGTGGGGCTGAGGGGAGCTGCTCGCTACGCCGCCAACCTTTGGTAGGGAGCAGCCGCTGCTACTGAGGTTGCCGCCCCGGCCCAGCAGGCGATCGCAGCAATCCCAATGGGTGCTGGAAAATCTCGCCCAGCTGCCCTTTGCCGGGATCCCAGACTCCATCTTGAGCCAGCAGATGGGGCAAGATGGGAT
Source organism: Thermostichus sp. OS-CIW-33 (assembly GCF_054059615.1). Classification (NCBI taxonomy): domain Bacteria; kingdom Bacillati; phylum Cyanobacteriota; class Cyanophyceae; order Thermostichales; family Thermostichaceae; genus Thermostichus; species Thermostichus sp. OS-CIW-33. The sequence goes on along the minus strand of NZ_JBSSCH010000006.1, from coordinate 51,986 downwards.
TGCGCCTTTGCTGGGCTGGATTGGCAGACCCCACACCGGAAAGCACTCTGCCTGTGGCTCCGCCATCCAACTGACAATGATCGCCACCACGCAGAGGGACTTCATAGAAACTTCATGGTTGATCCGATGAATCCAATCTTTTGGGCTTTGGGCATAGCTGTGCTGCTGGCCGTGGGCTTGGCAGCCTATCTGTTGACTGCTCGCAAATACGAGTCTCCCGCCTCTGTGGCCAAGTCTTACGACGAGTGGACTCGGGATGGGATCCTAGAGTTTTACTGGGGCGAACACATTCACCTAGGCCACTACGGCTCTCCTCCCCAACGAAAAAATTTTCTGCAGGCCAAGCACGACTTTGTCCACGAGATGGTGCGCTGGGGGGGGTTGGATCGACTGCCTGCAGGGACAACCGTGTTGGATGTGGGCTGCGGCATTGGTGGGAGCTGCCGCATCTTGGCCCGCGACTACGGCTTTGTTGTAACCGGTATCACCATCAGTCCTCAGCAGGTGAAGCGGGCCCAGGAGCTCACCCCCCCTGATCTGCCTGTCCAGTTTCAGGTGGCAGATGCCCTCGACCTGCCCTTCCCCGATGCCAGCTTCGATGTGGTGTGGTCCATTGAGGCAGGGCCTCACATGCCGGACAAGGCCCGCTATGCCCAAGAGATGCTGCGGGTGTTGAAGCCAGGGGGGATCCTGGTGGTGGCCGACTGGAACCAGCGGGACGACCGGCAAAAGCCCCTCAACCTGTGGGAACGGCTGGTGATGCGGCAATTGTTGGATCAATGGTCGCACCCTTCCTTCTCCAGCATCGAAGGCTTTGCCGAGCAGTTGGAGGCTACTGGCCTGGTGGCGGGACGGGTAGAAACCGCCGACTGGACTCAGGAGACCCTTCCCTCTTGGCTGGATTCCATCTGGCAGGGTGTTGTCCGCCCTGAGGGCTTTCTCAGGTTTGGCTTGGTCGGCTTGGTGAAGTCCTTGCGGGAGGTACCCACCTTTTTGCTGATGCGGCTGGCTTTCGGCACAGGGCTGTGTCGCTTTGGCATGTTCCGAGCGGTGCGGGCAGCTTGTGCTCACAGCCCCAGCTCGGACTTAGCCTGTTGGGCGGCCAGGAGCACCTCCGCATCTTCGGCCTGCGACCAGTCGGGGTCGGCGATCTCGGCGTAGAACCTTTGGTCGTAGGAGCGGGTTTGCACCACCACCGGCATAGGCACGGCGTGGCCGAGAAGGAGGGCCTGTTGTTTGGAATCCAGCTTGGCCAACACCGTTTTCAGGTTCTGGCTACCCGCCACCCCTGTGAACACCGCCTCGATATCTTGGTCGTCGTTGAGCAGCGCCGTAATGCGAGTGCCCAACTGCGACATCACTTCGCTATCGATGCTGGAAGGGCGTTGATCCACCACCAGCAGCGTGACAAAGTACTTGCGCATCTCGCGGGCAATGGTGCCGAAGATGGTCTGCTTGGCCGCCCGCGGATTTAGAAAGCGGTGGGCCTCCTCGATGGTGATGCACAGTTGACGGGGCCGGTCGAGGGGATTTTTGGATTGCAAGTACCGCTCCGTCTGGTGCACGTAGGCCTGGTGAATGCGGCGGGTGATGACGTTGGCCGCCAACATGTAGGAGAGCAGGTTGGACTGGGATCCAAACTCGATAACCACGTGAATGCCGCGGCTGAGGGCATCCAAAATCTGGCCGATGTAGTTGTGGGGCAGGGTGCTGCGGATGTACTTGAGGTTGTCAAGGCGGGTGAGCTTGCGCTGCAGGGCCATCATCGAGGCTTTGTTGCCCATTTTCTGTTCGCAAAACTCTTGAATCTCGGTGTTGGAAAGGCTCAAGAGGCGGCTGATCCAGTCGCGGCCAAACTCGTTGCGCAGGATAATGGCGTTTTCCAGGCTGGCTTCCGATAGGTTCAGCTCCTCTGCCAACAGGGCCAGATCCTCCACCTCGATCTGGTTGTAGGCGATGAAGAGCTCCTGCGCATCCCGCACCCCTCGCCGCCGGGTGGAATCGGGATCCAGGGTGTAGATTTGCACCTGACCGGGAAAGAGCTGCCGCAAGCCTTTCACAGTAGTGGCGTGCTTGTCTTCGCTGGCTGCCTCCCAGCCATACTCGGAGTGCATGTCAAAGATCAGGTTCACCGCCGCCCGTTTGCGGATGATACCGGCCAGGATCAGGCGGGCCAGAAAGGACTTTCCGGTGCCCGATTTGCCGAAAATGCCGTTGCTGCGCTCCACCCAGCGATCCAAGTCCAAACAGATGGGCACAGCCATGTCGAGGGGCTGGCCGATAGCAAAGTTGCGCCGCTCCGGGTCGTCTTCCCAGCCGAAGACGGTGCGAAAGTCCAGTTCCCGTGCCTCATACACTTGCGAAAAATGGGCGGGCACTGTTTTCACGGGCAGCAGCTCCATGGCGCCAGCGGAAGGGGGTTCTTGGCCGAGGGGAGCTGCCAACGCTTCTGGCCGTTCGGGATTGACCAGGGGATACAGCCTTTCCCCTTCCGTCTGCCGCGGCACCAACATCAGCATCGGGGTGAGGGCAATAATGCCGTAGGTGCCGGTACCTGCCAGCACCTCCTGCAGCAAGGTCTCTTCCGGGCGGGGGGGATTGACCAGAATTTGGGGGTTGCTGGTTTCTAGGGTAACGTCAGTAAGCAGGCCAAAGAAGCGGTTGCGCTGCCCCTGGATCACCACGAATTTGCCCACCCGCAAGTCTTCTACCGAGACACCGGGATTGAGGCGAGCTTCCAGCCCTCGACTCAGGGATCCCTGAATCACGGTGGCCAAAGGTTGAGGAGGGGTCATGGCAGTGGGGGTTGGGTTCCAGATGCCTTATTCAGTTGCCCATCTGTAAGCGGGCGCTGGTGCGGGGGGCGCCATCCTGCACAATCCAGGTGCGGACGATCTCCACTTCCTCGGGTGTCCAAAAACCCAGACGGGATAGGGGCAGCCCACGGGCTTGAATGTAGGCAATCTCAGGGGATCCGCCGCGAGCTTGGGGGCGGTTGGGGTTATTGGCGTTGAGGATGTAGGCGTGGCGGCTCGTCCACCGGGGATTGATCAACTCGCTATTGGGATCCCCGGGCTTGACATAGGCCATCGTGGCCTCATAACTGTCCAGCAACTGGGTGCGCTGCCGTCCTGCCGGCTGATGGCAACCCACACAACTGGCTTCTAGCAGCGGTTTGACATCCCGTTCGTAGGTAAATTGCGGTTCGGTGCGAAAACTCAGCTGAATGGCCTGCTCGAGGGGCAGCCCCTCTTGGGGAGAAAGCGTGAGGGTGTAACGGGTGCTAAAGCGCAAGGGATCCCGAGGCTTAAGCAACAACTCGTCTCCCTGCACATCAAAAATAACCGCTGCCGGCGGATCCAACTGAACCGCCAGACGTTGTAGATTGGGATCCAGTGGCCGATTGAATTGCAGCCGAATGACTCTATCCACAAAAACATCCTGCTGTTCGGGGGTAGGCTGGGAAGACACCCACTCCAAAAATGCCTGACTTTGAGAAGCATTCGACTGAGGCCAAACTTGCCGATGAGACTCGATGACAAAGAACGCTGCTGCCAACAACAACAGCCCCGCCCAAGTTCGCCACCGCCGCCAATGGCGAAAGACATTTGGCACGGTCGGAGTGTTCATTGTTGCAGACCCAATTCAACTGTTGTCAGAATAGCGAACTTGCCCACACTTCAGCCATTGATGAGGTACAAACTGCCAGGGATCCCCAGCGGATCATGAGGATCCCTTGTTCTGAAAAGTAGAAAGACAATGAGCACCGGAGCGAAGGGAAGAGGTCGCTGCTCCCAAGCCCCTAGAGGCCGAAAGGAATACCGAGGGCTTTACCCTGGCTGAGATGAGATCACCAGCAGGGAAAAGCGGCACAGGGAGGCAGCAAATCAGTTGACCCGCTCCAGCTTGATGTTGTGGTGGCCCAGCTTGATCTCAAACTCATCTCCGGGCTTGAGGCCCATCTTCTTGGTGTAGGCAGCTCCGATCAGGAGATTGCCATTCTTATGAACCGAAACCCGGAAGGTAGGAGCGCGGCCACGGGATCCATTTTCGTCACTAGCGCCGAGATCCACGCCAACGGCCTTCAACAGGGCGTTGTTAAACTGCATCAGATTCACTCGCTCCTGACCATTCTTGGTGTAGGTGACATAACCACAGGCGCGAGCTTTTTCCTTGCGATCCGCATTTCCCATTGAAGTTACCTTGTCGAGGAGCTCTTGGCCAGTGAGTGGTTTTGGTTTACTGGTTGTAGCCATATCGAGATGGTTTTAGGGACAACTGTTAGTGTAGCCAGAAACAAACAGGGATTGCAACAGAGTTTGATCCAATTCCTTCTTATTACAGGGAATAAGTCAGCGACCGCAATGGGATCTGAGGGGTGGTTGCGCAAAACAGCAGTGGGGAATTCCCTCTAAAGGCCAGAACCTGTGGGGGAGACTTTGGCTGAAATTGGGTAATGACAGATCCTCAGGCCCTATTCTCGACAGGGTCAAAAGTATCTTTGGGCGAGGGATCCCCGCTTCGCCGCCGGAATTGAGCAAAAGCAGGGAAACTGGAAACAAGGCTGTTTGCGTGTCACTCAATATGGATCCCTTTTGGTCGGGGCGGCGTCTCCTCATTGGGGTGAGCGGGGGGATTGCTGCTTACAAAACGGCAGCTTTGGTGTCTGCTCTGGTGCAGCAGGGAGCAGAGCTCAAGGTGGTTTTGACAAAAGCTGCGGAACATTTTATTTCTCCTTTGACTTTTGCCACCTTGTCCCGCCAGCCGGCTTTTACGGATGCCGCCTTTTGGCAAGCAACACGAGGACGACCGCTGCACATCGAGTTGGGGGAATGGGCGGAGGCTCTCCTCATTGCACCCTTGTCGGCCAACACCTTGGGCAAGTTGGCTCATGGGCTGGCGGATAACTTGCTCACCAATGTGGTTTTGGCTTCCCGGTGTCCGGTGGCGGTGGCACCGGCTATGAATACGCAGATGTGGAAGGCAGAGAAGGTAGCCGAGAATTGGCAGCGGCTACACCAGGATCCCCGTTTTTGGGCCTTGCCGACGGCCAGTGGCCGCCTGGCCTGTGATGCGGTGGGGGAAGGGCGCATGTTGGAGCCGGAGGCGCTGCAGGAGTATGTGCGGGCTTTGCTCTGGACAGGGGGGAAAAAAGATTGGCAGGGCAAGCGGGTGTTGGTGACGGCGGGGGGTACACGGGAGCCCATCGACGCGGTGCGTTTTATCGGCAACCCGGCCAGTGGTCGGATGGGAGTGGCGCTGGCGGTGGCGGCAGCCTGCCGGGGGGCGACAGTGACGCTGGTCCATGGGCCGTTGGGGATCCCTTTTGAGCCGGAACCCTTTGGCATTCGGGCCATTCGAGTGGAAACGGCAGCCCAACTGGAAGCGGCTTTGCAGGCGGAATTTCCCCAGGCGGATCTCTTGTGGATGGCTGCTGCTGTGGGGGATGTGCGCCCCTCTCAGGTTTACGCGGGGAAGCTGCCCAAAGCCGATCTACCCCAGATGTTGCCGTTGGAGCCGATCCCTGACCTGCTGGCAGCTCTGGCCCGCCACAAACGCCCTGGCCAACGCCTCATCGGCTTTGCCGCCCAAAGTGGGGATCCCTTGCCACCGGCCAGAGAGAAGCTCCGCCAGAAGGGCCTGGATGCTATTGTGGCCAACCCCATCGACCAACCGGATAGCGGCTTTGGCAGCAGCCACAACCAAGGCTATTGGATCCCCCAGCAGGGAAGTCCAGAGCGGATCCCATTGGCAACCAAGCCAACCCTGGCCCACCGGCTGCTGGATCTGGCCCGGCAATTGGAGTTGGGCTACTTTAGTTAAACTCCCTCTCCCTCTGGAAGAGGGGCCGGGGGTGGGGGCTGTGCGGTACAGAACGCTAAACTTCCCGGAATAGCTGTCCGCGAACTGCCTCAAGAACCTGTGTAAAGCCACAGGGGCAAGCCCGAGGTGCTCACTTCAAACTGCAGACGGGCCAAGGCTTCTGCTGCCGGCAGAAATCGAGACCAACCTCTGCGCCGCGGGAGCAGGTCGTAGAACTTCGCATCCGTCGGCAAACCCGCCAGCTCTGCCGCCCAAAGGCGGGCATCTTCTTCTGTGCCCAAGCGATCCACCACACCCAAGTGGAGGGCCTGCTCTCCGCTGAAAATGCGGCCATCGGCAAAAGTTTTGACCACATTCAAACTCAACTTGCGGGCAGCAGCAACCGTCTGCACAAACTGGCCGTAGGTAATGTCGATCAACTCTTGCAGGATGTTTCGCTCTTCTGGGGTCAGCTCGCGATCAAACGAGAGAATATCTTTGTAGGGGCCAGACTTAATTACCTTAAATGAAATCCCCACCTTATCCAGGAGGCGTTCGATATTGTTGCCTCGAATGATCACACCAATGCTACCGGTGATTGTTCCTGGGTTGGCAACAATTTTTTCGGCTCCCATGGCAATATAAACCCCCCCAGAGGCAGCAATGTTGCCAAAGCTGGCGACAATACGGGTGCCCTTTTTCTCTCGCAAACGCAAGAGGGCATTGTAGATTTCTTGGGAGTCGGCCACCGTCCCACCTGGACTATCGATGCGCAGCACCACAGCAGGGATCTGGTTTTCTTCCGCCTCTTTCAGGGCCTTGAGAACCCGCTCGCGAGTTTTGCCATCAATAGCCCCTGCCACCTCAATGCGGCCGATTTGCCGGCGCAAGCCACCCAAGAATAACCGCTTCAGCATGGAAAAAAACTGGATAGGGATAAGTGCATATTCTGTATCATGAATGGCGGCTCATGGCTTGGTCAACCAGTTGCCTAGACGTTGCCATACACCGGGATCACCGCCCCTCGCAGATCCCGCGCTGCTTCTGAGACCAAAAAGGCGATCACCTGCCCGATGGACTCTGGCTTGACCCACAGCTTGGCTCGCTCGGATCCCATGGCAGCTCGGTTGGCCGGCGTGTCGATGATGCTGGGCAGGATGACGTTGGCCGTGATGTCGGTGCCTTGGGTTTCGGCGGCAATGGTGCGGGTCAGGGCCACCACCCCCGCTTTGGAAGCGCAGTAGGCGGCCAATTGCGGGCCCGGCTCCACCGCTCCGCGGGATCCCACCGTTACAATCCTCCCATAGCCCTGTTGCCACATTCTGCGCAGGCTGTGCTTGCAGGTCAGAAAAGTGGTGGTGAGGTTGAGGTCGAAGTCGCGATACCAGTCCGCCAAGCTGTACTCGTGGGTTGGGCCCATGGCAAAGCCCCCCACCAGGTGGATCAGCCCATCCACGCGGGGTAGGTCGGCAATGACGCGGGCAACCGCCGCCTCATCTGTTAAATCCACTTGCACAAAGCGAACCCGATCCAGAGCATTGGCCGGCAGGCGCTCCCGCAAAATGGCAAGATCTTTCTCTTGGCGATAGGTCAAGGTCAGCTCTGCGCCGCTGGCCAGCACCACGGGAACCACCCCCAAACCCAGCCCGCCTGTGCCGCCGGTCAAGAGGATTTGCTTGCCTTGGTTGCTTTGCATGGATGCACCTGCATTGGCGAAGGGGATCCAGAACAAGATCGGGAAGGGACTTCAAAAACCCCAGAGGATGTTTGGGTTCGTCCAACTGAGCTTCCCTCTCTCACCCTACCCCGGTTCCTGCCCCTCTTGAAGAACAACAGCCCTTTTGGGCGCTTTCTCCAGCAGCAGGTCGCTCAAGGCCAGCCAGTGGGGCAGGGCCAGCTCTTCGGCGCGGGCATCGGGGTTGAGGCGGAGCTGAGCCAAAGCTGCTGCAACCGCTTCTCGCTCCACCAAGCTTCCCAGGGCATTGACGAGCTTCTTGCGGCGGGTGGAGAACCCCTGTCGAAGGAGTTGGTGAAACCAGCGGGGATCCCGGACGGGGGTGGGGGCGGGGCGGGGGGTGAGGCGAATCACAGCAGATTCCACCTTGGGGGCGGGCTTGAAAGCGGTGGGGGGCACCCTGCAGATCAGCTCGCAATCGGCCAAATACTGCGTCCGCAGGCTCAGAGCACCATAGGCTTTGCTGCCGGGGCCGGCCTGCAAGCGCTCGGCCAGCTCTTTTTGCACCAGAAGGACAATGCGCTCGAACTGCCGAACTGGCTGGGCTGGGGATCCGAGCACCTTTTCCAAAATGGGGCCGGTCAGGTTGTAGGGGATATTGGCCACCAGCAGGCGGGGTTGAGGAGGCAGCGGCAGGCGAAGAAAATCCCCTTCCACCAGGTGGAAGCGGGGCTGGTCGGCGAAGCGCTTTCGCAGCAGTCGGCACAGATCCCGGTCGATCTCCACCGCCACCACCTGGGCGCCCTGGGCCAGCAATCGCCGCGTCAGTTGGCCGGTGCCGGGGCCGATCTCCAGCACCCAAGTGGGATCCGCCCCTCTCTCCAGATCATTCAACTGGGCAGCCCGCACAATCGCCTCGTGAACAGCGGGATCCTTGAGCCAATGCTGACCAAACCGTTTACGAGGATAGGGCATGGGGGAATGTTCGCGCAGTGCTGCGCCGCAACCGAGAGGTACCCAGAGCGGTTGAAGGAGAAATGGCCGGGTGGGTCATCGCTGGACTGAGTTGGGAACAGAAATCAAGGTGGGATCCGCATCCTCAGGTCTATCTCGGGCGGGTTGAGCAGGGAGCGCCTCTGGGTTCGGATCCCCGCTCAGGAGCGGCTTGCGGTAGAGGGGCACCGTAAAGGTGACGGTGGATCCCAGCCCTTCGCCCAGGCTGTAGAAATTGATTTCCCCTCCCATCGCCTCCACCAGGCGTTGGCTGATGGCCAGGCCCAAGCCCGTCCCCCCATATTGGCGGGTGGTGGAACCATCCACCTGTGTGAAGGCCTGAAACAGTTTTTGCTGCTTTTCCAGCGACACGCCGATCCCGGTGTCGATGACGCGGATGCGGGCCAAACCCGGGTTGCCGGGCAGGATATCCGCCCGCACGGTTACTGAGCCTTTGGGGGTAAACTTGATGGCATTCCCCACCAAATTGAGCATGACCTGCAACAGGCGTTGGTAATCGCCCAAGAGCAAAATCTGATCCGAGGTGTTGGGCAGGTGGAAGCTCAGTTGTAGGCCCTTTTGGCTGGCCTGCAGGCTAGTCTTGGCCTCCACATCCTTAAACAAAGCTCGCAGGTCGCAGGGCTGGAACTCCAACTGCATTTTGCCCGCCTCGATCTTGGCGATATCCAGCACATCGTTGATTAGGGCCAGCAGGTGCAGGGCAGAGCGATAGGCCTCCTGCAAGAAGTCCAGCTCCTCTTCGCGGTTTTCGGCCATCCCGTCCAGCACCAGCTTGATAAAGCCGATGATCCCGTTGAGAGGGGTGCGCAGCTCGTGGGAGGTGTTAGCCAAGAATTGGCTTTTCAGTTGGTTGGCCGATTCTGCTTGGGCACGGGCCTGCTCCAGCTCCTTATTTTTCTGGCGCAGCGTCTGGTTGGCTAACTGCAAGCGGGTTGCCAGTTGGCGACTTTGATCCAGCAAAATGGCGTGGGCAATGGCTGCGCCCAGGTAGGTGGCAATGCTCTGGAGTACCTGAATGTGGCTTGGCTGCCAAACAGGAACCCTGTTCGGATCCAGCATTTCCAGCCAGAGCAGGCTGTTGGCGTAGCCCTGGTAAGACATGGCAATGGCCAGATGTCGCCCCGCCTCCACCGGTTCTTCCTGTCTGAGGGCCTGCAACAAATGGGGGTAATCTGCCAGCTTCAGGGTCTGGTTGAGGAGGGAGGGATCCCCAGGATGGCGGCGGTACTCGGCATTGACCGTGAGGGAGTCTTGCCCCACCTCGTAGAGGGCCATTAGGCAGCGGTCTACCCCAAACAGTTGCCCCAACTGCTCCACGGTCTGCTGGCACAGTTGCCGGATATCCAGGGAATGCCGGATGTTGCGCACCAACTGCGTCGTGATCCCCTGTACCGGATCGGCCGGGAGAGCATGGGGCTGGCTGTTGGGGCTGCTGGTTCCTCCGGCCAACGCAAAAGGCGTAGCCCCCAGCAACTTGCCCACTGCCGCAACCGCCACCACCTCCCCTTCCATGTCCCGTACAGGGTTGAGAGAAAGATGCAGATGCAACTTGTAGCGGGGCGAGAGCACCTGACATTCGTAGGAGAGGGGATCCCCGCTTGCAAAGACCTGGTTGAGCTTGGCTTCGTACTCTCCAGCGTTGGCCACCTCCCAGATTTGCTGTCCGCTCACGATGTGCTGAGGGTGGATGCCATATTTCTCGGCATCTTCCCAGTAAAAACTCCAGAAGCGCCTCTGGCGATCCTGCGTGTAGAACATCGGAGTGGGTCGGAGGGCGCCCATTTGGGATGAAGCCACCATTGCGCTAGGGGAACGTAGGCCAAAACTCAGGTTTTTCCAGAGGAAGCCGGGCTGGCCGGATCAGAGGCCGGGCGGGTTAGTGGGGCAGAGTCCTTGTTGAGGCGGGCGAAGATCATGCGGCCTGCTGAGGTTTGAATGGCGCTGGTCACAACCACAGAGCGGGTTTTGCCCACAGAGCGCTGCCCTTCTTCCACCACCACCATGGTGCCGTCTTCCAAGTAGCCTACCCCTTGACCTGGCTCTTTTCCTTCGCGGGTGATCTTGATATCAAAGCTGTCGCCGGCAACATAGATGGGCCGCAGCGCCTCGGCCAACTCATTCACATTCAGCACCTTGACCCCCTGCAGAGCCGCCACCTTCTTCAGGTTGTAATCGGTGGTGAGCAGCGTTCCCCCCACGGTTTGGGTGAGGCGCACCAGCTTTTCATCGACAGTGGTCAGATCTGGATAGTTGGCTTCGTGAATAACGAAACGATCGGGGTAGGCCTCTCGCAAAGACTGCAGGGTATCCAAGCCTTTGCGGCCCCGCTCTCGTTTTTGGGCATCGGCCTTGTCGGCGATGGTTTGCAATTCCGTCAGCACAAAGCGAGGAACCACCAGGGTTCCTTCCAAGAAGCCCGTCTCGATCAACTGGGCCACTCGGCCATCGATGATGGAGCTGGTGTCCAAAACCTTGGCGCTGGCAGCCACCACATTGCCCTCCGCCCAGAGGGCTGCCTGCAAAGCATAGTTGGGGTTAAACAGCCGCAGCAGCGAGGGGCCGTGGGTATCGGCCAGGCTGACCCCCAGATAGGCAAAGGCCAAGCTGAAAAAGACCGAAGCCAGTGGCTCGAGGAACCTGTTGAGTTGGGGAGGCAAGGGCAGCAAGTACACAGGAGCCATGGCCAGATTGGCGATCACCAAGCCGATCACCAACCCCACCGAGCGGCTGATCAACACGTCCGGCGGCAGGGAGCGCACATTGGCCTCGAAGCGACGGTAGCTCCAGCGCACCAGGGATCCCAAAGCCAGTCCTGCCAGCACGCCAAAGCCGCTGGTGACGACACGGGCTCCTTCCACATTGGCCCCCTGAATGGCGGCAGGAGGGAGCAAATCCAGGCCGTAAAACCCGAGACCAGCCCCGGCCAACATGAAGATCGCGATCAGTAAAGCGTCTAGCATAAGAAAAAAGACGGCCCTGCTGAGTGGGTGATGCTGCTGGGAATAGGCAAATCTGCTTCCTACTCATTCTAGTCGTCTGGTGTTGGAGGGATCCGGACAACCCAACCAGCCCTCCCCCAGAAGGATTCAGACTATGCTGAAATCATAGCGATCCCTTGCCAGCTTGAGGGATCTGTGGAGAAACCGCTACAATCCAAATCTCAACGAGGCTAAAAGCAACCATGGCACAAGCACTGGAACTCAATACCGAGAACGTCGAGAAAGTCCTGAACGAGCTGCGTCCTTACTTGATGGCCGATGGGGGCAATGTGGAATTGGTGGAAATCGATGGCCCGGTGGTCAAGCTGCGCCTGCAAGGGGCCTGTGGAGCCTGCCCCAGCTCGACCATGACTCTAAAGATGGGCATTGAGCGCAAGTTGCGGGAAAGCATCCCCGATATTTTGGAGGTGGAGCAGGTATTCTGAGGGGCCCTGTAGGTTTTTGTGAGATTCCTTTAGGGTTCTTTATCATGTGTTGGATTATGTGCCTTGATAAATAGCCTCGGGTGGCTCTCTGCTCCCCACTTCTTTCTTCTGTGCCTTCTTCAGAGCTAGCGCATGTCTGTTCTCCTCTCCATCGCCATTCTCGCCCTGCTGATCCTGGTGCATGAGGCAGGGCACTTTGCGGCAGCCAAACTCCAAGGGATCCATGTCAACCGCTTCTCGCTGGGGTTTGGGCCGGTGCTGTGGCGATACCAGGGCAGGGAGACAGAGTACGCCATTCGCGCCCTGCCGCTGGGGGGCTACGTGGGCTTTCCTGACGAGGATGAACATTCTCCCTACCCCCCCGACGACCCGGATCTGCTGAAAAACCGCCCCGTGCTGGATCGCCTGGTGGTGATGAGTGCAGGGGTGATGGCCAACCTGATCTTCGCCTATCTGGTGCTGGTGTTGATGTTCGCCTCGGTGGGGATCCCCTCGGTAACGCGCCTCCATCCCGGCATTCTCATCCCTCAGGTGATGCCCGATAGCCCGGCGGAGCGGGCCGGCCTGAAGGCAGGGGATGTGGTGTTGCAGGCAGCCGATCGCGATTACAGGGGGATTGCCGACGAGACGGCGGCCTTGGCAGCCCTGAACGATTTTCAGGTGCTGATCCGCAGCAGCGAGAACCGGCCCATTCCCCTGGAGGTGCAGCGTGGGGAAGGGGATCCCCTGCAATTGACGGTGATCCCAGAGGTGCGGGGAGAGACGGTGGCCATTGGAGTGACCTTGGCCCCCCACCAGGAGGTGACCTTGCGCCCCGCCCAGAGCGTGGCCGAGATCCTCACGGAGGCGGGAAATGCCTACCAGCGGGTGGTGATGCTCAATCTGAACGGCTTGCGGCAGTTGCTGCAGAATTTCCAAAGCACGGCTGCTCAGGTCTCCGGCCCGGTGGGGATCGTCAAGATCGGGGCGGATCTGGCCCGCGATGACGCCGCCAGCCTGTTTAATTTCACCGCTTTGATTAGCATTAACCTGGCCTTTCTCAACCTGTTGCCCCTGCCCGCCTTGGACGGGGGACACATTGCCTTTTTGATCCTGGAGGCGATTCGCGGCAAACGGCTGCCCAAGCATCTGGAGGAGCGGGTGATGCAGACGGGCTTGGTGTTGTTGCTGGGATTGGGGGTGGTGCTGCTCTTCAAAGACACCCTCGCCATTGTCACCGGGTCGGGCTAGGGGAAGATGGCCAGCAAACGGGCCTTGCGCCAGCGAGCTTTGGAGATCCTGCTCCGGCTGAAGCGCCACTACCCCAACTCCACCTGTGCCCTCCACTACCAGACGCCGCTGCAACTTTTGGTGGCAACCATCCTCTCGGCTCAGTGTACGGATGAGCGGGTGAATCAGGTGACGCCGGAGCTGTTTCGTCGCTTCCCGGATGCCCAGGCCCTGGCGACAGCGCCGCGAGAGGAGATCGAGGCTCTCATCCATTCCACCGGCTTCTATCGCAACAAGGCCAAACACATTCAGGAAGCCTGCCGCAAGATCTTGAGCGATTTCGGTGGTCAAGTGCCCCGCACCATGCCGGAGCTGCTCACCCTACCCGGCGTAGCCCGCAAGACGGCCAATGTGGTGTTGGCTCATGCTTTTGGCATCAATGCCGGGGTTACCGTCGATACCCATGTTAAGCGCCTCAGCCGCCGCCTCGGCCTCACTGAGCACGAGGATCCCGTGCGCATCGAAAAGGATCTGATGCAGTTGTTGCCGCAGGCGGATTGGGAGAACTGGTCTATCCGTCTGATCGACCACGGGCGGGCCATCTGCACTGCCCGCAGGCCTCTGTGCCAGCAATGTTTTTTGGCGGATCTCTGCCCCAGCGCTCCTCTTCTGGGATCGGCGGCACCGGATGAGAAAATGGATAAAAAAGCTACCAAAGCCTCGCCAACCTGAGAGGATGGTTTCTGGGCGCCCTGTATGGCTGAGCCGGCAGGGATCCCTCCCTTGCAGCACTTGTTTTGGCCGCCTCTCGCCCTAGAATAAGCTCCATGCAGGATAAACCCATGTCAGTCGCGCCCCCCGTTCTGGTCATTGCCGGCCTGACGGGAGCCGGGAAAACTTTGGCCATCCAGCAGTTGGAACAACTGGGGTACACCAGCCTAGAAGGGATCCCGCCTGCCCAGGTGATCCCCTTGGTTGAGGCGATGCGGACCCATCACGCTGCTTTGGCCATCAGCTTGAATCTCCACGCCCAGGAGTACCGGGATCAAGTTCCCACCCTGGCTGCTTGGGTGCAATCGCAAGGGATCCCTTTCCTATTCTTGGAGGCCCGCTCCCCAGTGTTGCTCAACCGTCTCAGCGCCCACCGCCGTCCCCATCCCTACGGGGAAGCTGCGGGTTTGTGGGAGGCCATTGAGCAAGAGCGGCTGGCTCTGGCCCCGGTGCGGGAACGCTGCACCCACTGGTTGGATACCTCCGACCTCAATGCCCAGCAACTGCGGCAGCAATTGCAAGCTTTGGTGCAAGGGATCCCCCAGCCCCTCAACCTAAGGCTGGTCAGCTTCGGTTTCAAATACGGCGTTCCCCCCGATGCCAACTTGCTGTTCGATGTGCGTTTTTTGCCCAACCCCTTCTTTCAGCCCCATCTGCGTCGCCTCACTGGGCAGGATCCCCTGCTGCAGGAGTTCTTGTTTGCGGATCCCATCACACAATCCACCTACCAGCACATCTTGTCCTTGGTCAAAGCGTTTTGGCCCCACTACCGCGCAGAGCGTCGCCCCCACCTGACTTTGGCTATCGGCTGTACCGGCGGTCAGCACCGCTCGGTGGCCCTGGTGGAGCGCCTGGCCCAGGATTTGCAGCCTTGGACTGTCCCTGCCGGCAACCACGTTCTTCCCGACCTGAATGTTCAGGTTCAGCATCGCCATCTGCTCGACTCTCAGCGGGAGCTGGAAGCCCGCTTTGGCCCGGCGCCCGGCGAAGCCGGCGTTGCCCAGCAACAGGTTAGGATCCCTTTGGCCGGCGTTCCTGCACCTTCCCATGGCTAAGCCTGTGCCCAGCAACAAGTCCCCTGTTTGGGGCATTCGTCGCCGCAAGGCTGCTTGGCCGGGAAGTGGCTGGAAATGGCTCTTTCCCGGTTTAGCCGTTAAACGCTGGCTGAGCCTGGCGGTTGGGGGCGTGCTGCTGATGGTGCTGGGCATTGCCATCTGGACGGAGTTGACCCCCATCTTTCGCCTGAAGCGGCTGATCGACATCACCCTGCGCTTGATTACCACTTGGATCCCGAACAACATCAGTGGCCCCCTGGTGACCGGGATCGGGCTGGTGATGGTGGTGCTGGGGTTTCGCAGCGCCATGCGCTCCATCGAGGATGTGCTGATCCCCGAGGGAGATGAAGCGCTGGTGGATAAGCTCTTGTCGCGGCGGCGTCTCAGCCGTGGTCCCCGCATTGTGGTACTGGGGGGCGGCACCGGCCTCTCCAACCTGCTGCGGGGTCTGAAGCGCTACAGCTCCAACATCACAGCCATTGTCACGGTGGCCGATGACGGGGGATCCTCAGGGCGTCTGCGGCGGGAGATCGGCGTTTTGCCCCCCGGCGATATCCGCAACTGCCTCACTGCTCTGGCCAACGAAGAAAAGCTGCTCACCGAGCTGTTTCAATATCGCTTCCAGTCGGGGGAAGGGTTGAGCGGCCACAGCTTCGGCAATTTGTTCATCACTGCCCTCACCGCGGTAACCGGCGGCGACTTGATTCGGGCCATCACTGCCACCTCGCAAGTCTTGGCCATTCAGGGGCGGGTGCTGCCGGCCACCCTGGCGGATGTTACTCTCTGGGCGGAGCTGAGCGATGGCCGCCGCGTGGTGGGAGAGTCCAACATTGCCAAAGCCGGAGGACGCATTTGCCGAATCGGCTGTGACCCCCCCAACCCTCCCGCCCTACCGGAAGTCATCGAGGCTATTGAGGCGGCAGAGTTTGTGGTGCTGGGGCCGGGTAGCCTCTACACCAGCATCATTCCCAACCTGTTGGTGCCGGAAATTGTCGAGGCCATCGCCAGAAATATGGCCCCCCACATCTACGTCTGCAACATCATGACCGAGCCGGGGGAAACCGACGGCTATACCGTTGGGGATCACGTCATGGCTCTGGATCGGGTGGCAGGAGTGCGCCTATTTGACGGCGTGCTGGTGCAGCGGGAGCCACCCTCCCCGCGCGCTTTGGAGCATTACCGCCGCAGCGGTTCTGAGTTTGTGGTGCTGGATCCCGACAAACTGGCTTACCTGGGCTGCCGTGCCGTTTTGGCTAACGTCATGCAAGAGGATCCAGAGACCGGCTTGGTGCGCCACAACCCCGAACGCTTGGCTGCAATGCTGATGCGCTGGTTCGACAGACATCGCCCCCTCTAGCTTTGCCCAGGATGTCCTCTGCTGTTATTGCAGGCGGGAATAAGGGCGGGGATAGGGCTTGCGCATCTGTCGAGCCAGGTACACCTGAAAGGTTTGCGCCACCGCCCCTGCCCGCACCAGGGGAACCTCGGCCACAGGCTCGATTTGGGCAAAGTAGTCGCCATAGGTGGCTGGGATCCCTGCCCTCGGCTGGAACAACTTGGAAGTGATGAGCAGCCCATCCTGCCCCAGCCAGTCCTGCGGCTGCGACCAAAAGGCAAAGCCCCGCAAATCCGCATCCAGGCAGGTCAGAGGCTTGTCCGTCAGCGGAGCCAGGGCCATGGCGATCTGACCGCCCAAAAAATAGGCATTGGTAAAAACGAACTCTGCCTCCTCAAGGGCCTGAGCCAGGCGGGGATCCGTCCGAAAGCGCTGCCGCAACTGCTCAATTTCAATGAGCTGAGTAGAGGGATCCCTCTCCACCGGCCACAGGCCCAGCCCGCCAGGAGCCTGCAGCAGGCCATAGCGCACATGGGCCAGCCCCACCCCCACCACCAAGCTGACCATCACTGCCGTCCCCACCAAGGTTCGCTTCGCTCCCGGCCACCGTTCCCAGAAGGATCCCAGCAGCAGCGTCAGCACCCAAAACCCCGGCATGGGCCAGGTGGGCAAGATGGGCCGGTAGCCTCCCATCAAGGTAAAGGCCAACACCAGCGGTAATCCACAGGCCAGGATCAAAAGGTGCTTGAGCTCTTCATCCGTCAGCCGCATCCCGCGGAGAATCTGCAGGGCCACCCGACCCGTCCCTGCCAAACTCGCCCACCCCAAAGGGATCCCCAAGCTGGGGAACAGGTAAAAGATTTCAGAAAGGATCGTCAGCCCCAGCGCTTGCAGTTGATACCCTGCCTCCGGCACCGCCCGCCCCGCCTGAAAGCGAAAGGAGACCCAATCCTGCTGGGCGTTCCAGATCAGCACCGGGCTGAAGGCCAGCACAAAACCCAGCACCGCCAGCACCGTCCAGCCCGACCTCAAGGCACAGCGATGAACTGGGCTGAGCAGACAAAAGAGTACCAGGCCGAACCCCAAAGCCAAGCCGTGGTACTTCCCCAAGCAGGCCAGCCCCACCAAGAGACCTATGAGCGCTAGCCTAGGCCCTGGCCGATAGCGAGCCGCCCCATAGACTCCCAATTTCCCCTGCCCCAAAGGCACCGGGAAAAACTCCTGGCTGGCCACCCATAGGGTTGCTGCCGTAAAAAAGATCAGCGGGCTATCCGGCAAGGTCAGCACCCCAAACCCAATCCAAAGGATCGGCGCGATGCTGATGGCCGCCAAGCTGATCAGTCCTGCCCGATCAGAGAAAAGGCGCGCTCCGGTGTAGTAGAGGAATAGGGAAGAGCCAGAATAGAGCAGCAGGGATCCCAGTCGAATAGAAAAAGCCGACACCTGGCCGGTCAAGGCAGGCCCCAAGCCCGTTGTCCAGGCCACCAGCGGCGGATGGTCAAAATAGCTCCAATCCAGATGGCGGGTGTAGAGGTAGTAGTAGGCTTCGTCAAAGCCCGGCGGCAAAAGGGCAGCCACCAGGCCCCGCATGAACAAGCCCAACCCCAGGATTAGCCAAACCGCTCTAGGCAATGGAGGGGATCCCTATGGGCAGATGGACAGATCTAACTTACCTTGAATACCTCTCGAATACCTCTCGGGGCTACGTCCCTCTAGCACTATGAATTTGTTTCCCGCAAAAAAATGACCGGACACCCCAAAAATTGACCCAGCTTCTCGGCCTCTGCCCGCGCCTCCCGTTCACTGCTACTGAAGATGGATAGCAAAGGCTCCTGGGATTGCAATGTCACCTCTACCGAAAAGCTAGTATCGCCATCAGAATCTGTCCTGGCCTGAACCGTGACCTGCTGCACATCTCGGAAGGAATAAGTTTTCTGCCCTCGTGATCCAAAAGGAGTGAGGTACTCCTCCTGGATTTGGTACAGGGAGCGGTCAAAGGTTAGGTGGCGGCACCAAAAAGCCAATATCAGTGTAACAATCCCTGCCGATATCAGTGTAAAAATCTCTTCCTCTGGCAAAAGGAAGAAGAGGAAAAAGATTATAATCAAATTCACTGAGGGCTTACTGCTATATACTAAGAGCTGACTCTCTGTGCCGTTCACAAAAGACTGAACGCGCCTTGCCAGTTCCTGAGCCTCACTCTCACTGGAAGCCGACCAGGCTTTCCTTTCTCCTGCAGGAGTTTTCAGCGTGACATAGTAGGTTGTTCTGTCTCCATCTTCATCTGTCTCGATTTCGGTTTTGGTTCCAGCCTCTCTCACGTCCTTGTAGAGTTTAGTCGTACTTGGCAAAGGCAGCAACGGCTGGAAAAACACTTCGCAGTTAACCGCAGACTGGGCAACTCGAAAGCAGGTGAAGTGGCGATCGCCTTGGTGCAACCAAAGTAAAGTCGAGACAGATAGAGGAATGAAGGCAAAAGATAGAGGAATGAAGGCAAGAAGTAGCCCAAAAGATAAATCCTTGGGAGGCTCTTGGTACACGCGCTTGTTGTGGCTCTCCTCCACGCATTTCATAGACTTAACTCCGAGAAAGCTGGATTTGTTTAGATTATGGCTTGCTAGTCTGCCGGTCGTCTGTTTCCGAGAATACGAAGCGTTTAAAAAATTATGAAAAGCAGTAAGTCCTCCGGTTTTCGCTGTGCTGTATTCAACTTCCCCTCTCTCCAACCAGGAGCGGAAATTGAGTGGCTGACTGCACGAGGCGCCGGGAAGAGGTTTTAAATCAAGCAAGTTAAAGGTTTGAGCTGTTGAATGTACGCAAGTGAGTTGGGTTTTTCATGTCCTCCCAGTTTCTTTTGAATGTGATTTAAAACTGCGGATCCAAGTGCGAAAAGTCTGAGGACTTGCCCGCACCTAATTCATGTTCTGAGGCATTAATTAAGTTATCTCCAACACTTAAATTATCTCCAACACCTCTAAAATTTCTTGGGCTGCTTTTCGGGATCCCAAGGTCTTTCCCAGAAGCTGTGGGGTGGCATAACAGTGGGATGAGCGCCAAACTAGCGGTGGTGCTCATGTGAGGATTGCAATGGAAGGCAGACCTAGGGCTAGGGTAGGGCGGCCTGTGCCGAAATCTCTGGAGACAAGGCAAAATGGCCGGCAACTTGCTCAACGGCGCCGACGCAGAGGTTCTTGGATCCCTTCACCGCGAAGCTCTAGGCAGTGGGGAACAGCGCTGGGATGGCTCTTGGGGGAGCGGATCCCGACGGCCCGCCAGCTTGACTTTCGCGCCGGCATGACCGGACTGGCTTTGATCATCGCCGTATTTGTAACAGGAGCACGTCTGGTTTATTTGCAACATCAACAGGCACCCCTATTGCAGCAGCGAGCCGAAGCCCAGCAGCGAGCCCAGCTAAGACCTTTCATTCCTCGTCGCTCGATTCTGGATCGTCATTCTATTGCCAAGCAGCAGGCAGAATTGCTGGCCGTAGATCGCCCCGTCTATACTCTCTGGGCCCATCCCCGCCTCTTTGGCAAACGCACTCCAGAGGAAATTGCCACTGCCCTTGCTCCCCTGTTGCGGCGTCCGGTGGAGCAACTGACGCAGCGGCTGTCGGCCAATCAGGCAGTGCGGGTGGAGCGCTGGGTATCCCAGGAGGTGGCGGATCAAATTCAGGCTCTGCATCTGGATGGCCTGGAGCTGGTGAGCGAGCGGCAACGCATTTACCCCCAAAAAGAGATGGCCGCCGAGGTGGTGGGCTATGTGGATCTGGATCATCAGGGCCAAGCGGGAGTGGAATATTCCCGGCAAGAGCTGCTGGAGCGTACTGTTCAGCCTGTTACTATTCCTCGCGATGGCTACGGACGACTGTTGGCTGCCGAGGTGCCGGAAGGGCTGCTGCAATCTGGCGAGACGGTGCTGCAACTTACCCTAGATATGCGCCTGCAAAGAGCTGCCCGCGCTGCCCTGAAAGCCCAACTGCAACGGTTTCGAGCGCTGCGGGGTACGGTGATCATCTTGCAGCCCCACACGGGGGAGATTTTGGCTCTGGTGAGCGAGCCCACCTATGACCCCAACCGCTACTTTGAGTATGACCCCGGTCTTTTTCGCAACTGGGCAGTAACGGATTTGTATGAGCCGGGATCCACCTTCAAGCCCATCAACATTGCCATTGGGTTGGATGCTGGAGCCTTTACAGCAGATGAACGGGTCTATGACGAGGGTCGGATTCTCATCGGTCAGTGGCCCATTCAAAATTACGACTACCACCAACGAGGGGCCCATGGCTGGATGAGCGTCACGGATATCCTGCGGCAATCCAGCAATGTGGGCATGGTACATCTAATGCGCAAGCTGGATCCCCGCCAGTACTACAATGCCTTGGTGCGGCTGGGGTTCAACGAGCGCAGTGGCGTGGATTTGCCCTTTGAGCCGGCCAGCCGTTTGAAACCGCTGCGACAGTTTGTTACGGTGCCGGTGGAGCGGGCCACTGTCGCTTTCGGCCAGGGGCTGGCCCTTACCCCTCTACAGTTGGCTGCCATGCATTGCATCATTGCCAATGGCGGACTGAAAGTGCAGCCCCATGTGGTGCGAGGCTTGGTGGAAAAGGATACGGATACTCTGGTTTGGGGATCCCCGCAGCCCCAGCCGGTGCGGGTACTATCCGAGCAAGCCACCCTGGCAGTGCGTATCCAAATGCGGGATGTGGTGGACTTTGGCACGGGGCAATCGGCCAAGATCGAGGGGTATGAGATCGGCGGCAAAACCGGCACTGCCCAGAAAGCCGGGCCACGGGGGGGCTATTTGCCCGGCAAGCGCATCACCAGTTTTGTGGGCTATTTCCCGGCCATTCGCCCCAATTACGTGATCTTGGCGGTGATCGACGAGCCCCAGGGGGAAGATGCCTTCGGCTCGACGACGGCTGCTCCCGTTGTTCGCTCGGTGATCCAGGAGATCATCGCCCTAGAGGGGATCCGCCCTAACTCTACTTAGCGCAGCCATAGGAACAAGGGGCGAAGGTGGATGCCAAAGGGGGCCCAGACCGTGAGGAAATGAGCGAAATGCCCATACCTCCGGATTGGCTCTTCCTGGAAAAAGCCCTACTCAAGACTGGCCACCCACAGAGTCCGACTTAACCTCTGCACTCCTCCAGCTCAGCTTGGAGTTGAGGTAGAAGTTCCAGAATACAACAATACCGATGGCAATTAAGTTGGCCAACAAATAATGAATGCCCAAGCGCTCGCTCAGCAAGGTCACCAGTGAAGTGTTGAGAACCAAGCCAATTAAGCAGATAACGTTAAACTTCGCCAACCGCTTCAGGCGATTCAAGAGCCCCGGCTGCAAGCGGGTCACATGGCGAAAAGTCCACAGGTCGTTCCAGAGGAAGTTATTGAGAATGGCCACCTCCGAAGCAACCAGCTTACTGGTTATGAGATCCCATCCTAAGTTGGTGGGATCGTGCAAAACATAGAGCAAAGCCATGTCCACCAAGGTGCCGGATAGGCCAACCGTGCTGAAGCGCAAAAAGGATCCCACCTGCCCTAGCGAAAAGCGCAGCACCATCAGGTGGTGGAGATATTGGAGACAAGTTTGCAGTTGGATTTTGCTCTCCCCGTTTTGGCGCTCCTGAAAGATGTAGCCGACTTCAGCAATGGTTTTCACCCGGCCCCGCGCCAGCACCTCGATCAGCAGCTTGTAACCCTTGGGGTTGAGCGGGATCCCGGCAATGGCTTGGCGTCTGACCAGAAACAGTCCGCTCAACGGATCGGAAACACGGCTGAAGATCCCTGGCAGCAGAGCCAACCCGATCCATTGGGCCCCGCGGGAGACAATGCGCCGGCCCAGGCTCCAGTGGCTCACCCCTCCCGATGGTGCATAGCGGCTGCCCACCACCAAATCTGCCCCTTTCTGGATGAGCGGCCACAATTTGAGGACAATCTCCGGCGGATGCTGCAAATCCCCATCCATAACCCCCAACACCTCGCCGCGGGCAGCTTGCCATCCCCGCAGCACGGCAGTGGCCAGGCCTCGTTCGTGGTGGCGACAAATGACTTGCAGTTGAGGGAATTCTTTTTGCAATCCTTGGGCCACTTTGGCAGTGTAATCGGGGCTATTGTCATCCACCACAATCAACTCATAGCTTCCAGGCAGAATCGTGTCTAGGTGGGCACACAACTGCCGGATCAGGCTGCAGATACTGGAGGCTTCGTTGTAGGTGGGAATGACCAGCGACAGTTGGACAGGGCTGGACTGAGACAGAGGTGAAATCTGAAAAGGAGCTGCAGAAGCTTTGGGATCGGCAGAGGAAGTAGGAGCTTCATGAAGCATTCAGCAGGCCATCCAAAAACAATAAAACAAAAATCCTCCGCCTAGGGCTGCAAATCCTAGGACTGCCTTGGTTCATACTGGGTCCACAGAACGATCCCCTATCGTACTGATCGATGAGCCGCAGGGCTAGACCTTTCTCTACCTACTTAGCTTCTGAGGACTCCGTCTCACTGACGCGAACGGGAGAGGTCACCTGGCTAAGGGGATCCCGTGGAGTGGCTCATCAACACCGGGATCTGGGCCTGAGCAGAGGCAGTCTCAGGCAGCGAGGGGGCAGGGGTGAAACTGGGGTAGGGGATGCGCTCGTGGTTGGATTCCCGCCAGACCTCCACGAAAGCGTCTGCCACCACCTCCAAATCCTCCAGCGTCAGCCCACTATCAACCAACTGGCCATCTTGCCAGCGGGCCTGGGCAATTTTGCGGACAACAGCTTTTGCCCGCTCGACCACATCGGGGCCGAAGCCATCGCTCAGAGTCATGCTGCGCAGGGCGGCTTCACAGGCATCGGCCATCATCACCACCCCCGTCTCCTTGCTCTGGGGGATCGGGCCATCGTAGCGGAACGGCTCTTCGGGTACGGGCTGACCCCCGGCTTTCATCTGGGCTTGATGGTAGAAATAGGCAATCAGGATCGTCCCCTGGTGCTCAGGGATAAACGCCTGGACGGCGGTAGGCAGATTATATTGCTTGGCCAGGCGCAAGCCATCGCTGACGTGGGCCTTGATAATCTGAGCACTGCGATAGGGATCGTCCAGTTGGGTGTGGGGGTTGAGGCTGCCCATCTGGTTCTCGATGAAGTAGCGGGCCTGCAGCATCTTGCCGATGTCGTGGTAAAGAGTGCCGGTGCGCACCAGCTCCACGTTGAGGTTCAGCTTCTGGGCAGCCCGTTCTGCCAAAGTGGCCACAAGCAGAGTGTGCTGGAAGGTGCCGGGGGCCTCTGCAGCCAGCCGCCGCAGCAGCGTGCGATTGGGATTGCTCAACTCGATCAGACGAATGGGGGTGGCCAAGTCAAACAGGCGCTCCAGGTAGGGGCTGGCTCCCAGGGCAACAATGCTCCATCCCAAGCTGGTTCCCCCTGCCAAAGCCATGGCCAACAGGTCGATGCCACCGGTGGTGGCCAAGCTAACCGCCCCGTAGGCCAGCATCTGCACCGCTGCCGCTCCTCCTCCCAACAAGGCCAGCTCTTCGCGGGAACGGGAACGCCCGGCCAGGGCAGAGGCCACCACGCTGCCGGAGAGCAAGGGTACAAGGGTGAGCAGGTTGACAGGGGAGACCAAGGGCAAAAACAGCGCCTGGCCTACCACCACCACCAAGCCCAGCCCTGCCCCGTAAAAACTGCCCAGCAACAGCCCCACTGCCGGCAGGGAGCTGAACTCCAGCTTGAACAAGGCCGCCAAAAGGGGAGCGGTCAGGGAAACTATGAGGATCAACACCCGATCCCGGCGGCGCAATCCCGGCCTCAAGCGTTGTTGCAGAGGCACAAAGACAGCCAGGCCCATGCCCATCACTCCGGCCACTCCCACCAAGCCCCAGATGTTGATCCCGCGCTGGGTAAGCCCAAAGTGGTCCAAGATGAGAAAAATTTCGGGAGTGATGAGCTGATCTGCTCGCACGATCACCTGGTTCTCGGCAACCGAGATCAGAACCGGCTCGACTTTTTCCAGCTCGGCGCGGATGCGCTGCTCGGTGCGCTGGGGATCCACCTCCACGTTGGGAATGAGCACCTGCTGCAGCCACTGATAGACCAGGGCCTGCAGCTCCTGTCGTTGGGCGGCGCTGCCCGGAAAAATCAAATCGTCCAGTTGGGCTTGGATCCCTTCGGCGCGAACTTCGCGGGGCAGGCCATCCACGATCCCTATCTTCTGCAGGCGCTCTAAGACCCGCCGGCTCAAGGTTTGCAAATGCTGCCAATCCGCATCTGCCAAGTTGAGAACGGTGGCCGGAACAGGGGGGGTGAGCTGCTCCAGAGCCGGCAAAGCTGCCCGATAGCGCTGCTGCGCCGCTTCCACCTGGGCAATTAGCTGAGTATAGGGATCCGTCGCCGCCATCTGGGTGGCCGATCCGTCCAACCAGACCCGCTGCCAAACCTCGACAAGCTCTTGCTTGGCCCGCTGCTCCGGAGGAAGCTGCTCCGGTCGCCCCGAAGAAGGCTCTTCCAAAGGAGATGGGGTGGCTGCACGGGCGCGGATGGCCTCTTGTCGGGCGCGAGCCTGAAGGAGTTCCCACTCCTCTGGGGAAAGCTGGCGCAGATAGATCTGCGTTGGCAGAGACAGCAACTGGACAGAAACATAGGGCAGAGAACCTGCCTCTTGGCGGATGGCCTCCACCTCAGCCAGGAGAGCCTCCAGATTTTGCCGCATGCTGTCGTTGGCGGTGCTGTTGATTTTGAGGGCCTGAACCACCCGCCGTCGCGCCTCAGCTTGTCGGGCCTGGGTAGCCTCCACATCTTCGATCTCCGCCGCAGCAGGGGCGAGAAACGTCTGCGGGGAGCGGCTGCCGACGGTCAGTTGTGGTTCGTTGTAGTAGCGGATCCCGTGGACAGCAGTGAGGGAGAGAAGCGCTATGGCATAGCCAGCAACCCGTTCCGAAAGGGAGAGCCTGCTCTTTCGAGGGGGGGCTGCCTGGCATCCCCGAGTCCAGTGTTCCGCGTTCGCGTCGGCAGCGCGAAGGGCTTTGGGCGTGAGCGGGTTTTTCATGGATTGGCCTGGCAGCGTCTTTCTCTTTTCTATCCCCTTTTGGCCGGGTAGCCCAGGAAGAGGATCTCAATCGCCAATGGTAATCTGCCCAATCATGCCCGCCTCAGCGTGGCCGGGGATGGTGCAAACCAGAGAATAGACCCCAGATTTCAGAGGAATAAATTGCCACTCCACCGAAGCGCCTGGCTTCAGCTCCAGTTCTCGGATCTGGCCCTTGATTTCCACACCGGCCACTTCCAACTTACGGGTCCAAACGGCATCGGCAAAATCTTTGGCGCTGAAATAATGTTTCAATTGGCTGGGGTTGCTCAGGCGAAGACGGTAGAGGCTGCCGTTGCGAAAAGACAGTTCCTTGGGCGCAAACACCAACTGATTGTCGGCAGTGCCCAACTCAATAACCTTCTCCTGCGGCGTTTGTCTGGAGAGATCCCGCGCCTGCGCCAGGCCAGGGATCCCAATCATGAGGGCCGATAGCCAGATTCCCAGCACCAGGAAATGACAGAACCTGTTTAACATTGCAACAACGAGGAGAGAGAAAAGAGCAAAGAGAAGAGATTCCTCCTTCTCACTTCTCACTCCTCCCTTCTCACTCCTCTGCGAGTAGCCTGGAAACTCAAGATAGCATCTCTAGGCGGAGAGGTTTTGATTCCCTTCTGCCCTGTCTAGCCATCCACATCCTCGTAGAGCCGCACGGCTGGGGCTTCCTCTCCGTCTTTCCTTATTTCAAGGGCTACCGCAGCGGCGTAGCCACCGGCAACCCGAAGGGGTAGGGTTACCCAGCAAGAGTCCCCGTCCAAAGCTCTGGAGCCGGCCAGACCCCTGCCTGTTCCCTTCAGGAGCGCCTCCTTTTGTGTCCACATTTGAAAGAAAAGGGCATCCCGCTCTGGAGCTGGACAGCTGGCCAAACGGCCCTGCTCAGCAGCCGAAAAATAGCGTTGGGCGATGCGCTGCCAGCGGAGCACAGGTCGAACCCATTCCAGATCCACTCCAATGCGGTATTGCCATCTCAGGCCGATCAGGACGCGCTCGTGGGAGTGGCTGAGGTTAAACTGCAGCGGCAGGGGTGGATCCCGCCAGTAGGGTTTGCCGGTAGAACTGTGGTCGAGGGGGATCCCCTGGGGCGGAATGCCGCTGTAGCGGCTAAGCAAGCTCCGCAACCCAAGACGACCGGCCAGAAAGCGGCGCCGATCTGCCGGCAGTTGTAAACGCTCTGCCCGCCGACATTCTTCAGGGGAAAGAAGGCCGAGCTGGGGGAGCAACTTCTCCAACGGGGGGACTGTCTGCAGCCAAAGATGCACCTCTGACTTTCCCGACAACGGCTGCAGGGATCCCCCTGTGGCGACTGCTACCTCGCTGAAGTTGGATCCAGACAACTCTGAAAACTGAGGATAGGGTAACATGGCCTTGAATTGGTGGGGTTGGCAACACCACCCAGACAGTACACCCTTTCCTGTACGCGCTCGCGAGGCCTGGTCTGACCTGATGCCCTCCTTCCACTATCCCCCCCGTCCTGACCGTGTCCGCGCAGCTCGTCAGCAGGCTATTCGTCAGGGGATCCTCTGGCTGTTGTTGGGGTTCACGGCTGTGTTGGCGGGTTCTGCCGGTGCCCTCTTGGCCGTGATGTTGCCCCGTCAGGTGATCCCAACTTCCCTCACTCCTGCAGAACAAGAAGCCTTCCGTCCCGATGCCTTACGGGCTGCGGCTCTGGATCGCTCGTTGCATATCCTCATTCTCGGCACGGACAACCCGGATCCCACCCTGCCCTTGCCCACAGAGCGAGATCGCTTCCACACCCGCAGCGACACCATTCTCTTGGCCCGCTTTGATCCCCAGGCGCGGCGGATTACCGTTTTGTCCATCCCCCGCGACACTCGTGTGCGCTTGCCCGGCTTTGGCGTGACCAAGATCAATGCTGCCAACTTGGCAGGGGGCCCGGCGCTGGCGGCCCAGGTGGTCAGCCACTTGATGGGTGGGATCCCGATTGACCGCTACATTCGCCTCAATACCGATGCTCTGGAAGAGCTGATCGACGCGGTGGGCGGCGTGGAAATCTACGTGCCGGAACCGATGCAGTACGCAGATCACACCCAGCAGTTGTTCATCCACCTGGAGCCCGGCTGGCAACGCCTCAATGGAGAACAAGCCCACCACTTTGCCCGCTTTCGCCGCGATCACCTGGGATTGGGGGATATCGGTCGGGTGCAACGGCAACAGGAATTGCTGCGGGCCCTGAGCCGGGAACTGCTCTCTCCTGCCGTCTGGCCGCGGATCCCAAAGATTTTGCAGGTTATCCGCACCAACCTCGATACCAACCTCACCTGGGAAGAGGTTCTGAGCTTGGCCAAGTTTGTCCTCACCTCTGGGGGCGATCGCATCGACCTGGTGCTGTTGCCGGGCCGCTTCAGCCAGCCGGGAGAATTTTCCACCAGCTACTGGCTGCCGGATCCAGCCGGGATCCGACGGGTGGCCGTCTCCCACTTTGGCCTGGAGGCAGAGGTAGCCCGCATTCCTCCACACCGCCTGCGCATAGCCGTGCAAAACGCGACCGGAGAGCCCGGGATGGCCCGCCGTATGGTGCAAGAATTGGTGAGACAAGGATACGCCCATGCTTTTGCCGTGGAAGACAGCACTCAGGTGCTGCAGCAAACGGAGATCCTCGCCCAGAGCGGGGATCGGGAGGGGGCTAAACAGATCCGCGCCGCCATTGGCCTGGGAGAAGTGCGGGTAGAATCTACTGGCGTTCTCAACTCCGATGTCACCATTCGAGTCGGCCAAGATTGGGCTCAACAGTTGGCTTTGGATGAAGCACTCCGCGCCGCTGACGCCAACGGCCAAACCCAAGCTCCGCCCGGAGCCGCTCAGCTCTAGAGAGCCGGTTCGGTTGCGAGTACGGATTTCCGAAAAAGAGCCTGCTTGTCGGGGACTTTTCGGTCTCTGTAGATTAGCACTGAGCTTGTTTGAGTGCTGAGCCACCTATGACCGTGCTGGAACAGGGATCCATCACCATCCACACCGAGAACATCTTTCCCATCATCAAGCAGTCTCTCTACTCGGATCGAGAGATCTTCTTGCGGGAGCTGATCTCCAATGCTGCTGATGCCATCACCAAGCTGAAGATGGCCAGCCTTGCCGGCGAAGTGGCAGATCTCCCAGAGCCGGAGATTACGATTGCCCTCAACAAGGAGGCCAAGACCTTAGCGGTGGCCGATAACGGCATTGGCATGACTGCCGAGGAAGTGAAAAAATACATCAACCAGGTGGCTTTTTCCAGCGCTGAAGAGTTCATTCAAAAGTACAAGGGCAAAGACGCAGAGCAAGCAATCATTGGCCACTTTGGTCTAGGATTCTACTCCTCTTTTATGGTGTCGCAGCGAGTGGAGATCGACACCCTCTCCTATCGGCCCGGCAGCACGCCGGTGAAGTGGGCTTGTGACGGCACCACTACTTTTACCCTCTCCGATTCTGAGCGCTCCAGCATCGGCACCACCGTTACCCTTTACATCACCCCCGAAAACGAAGAATACCTGGAGCCAAGCCGCATTCGGGAATTGGTTCGTAAATACTGCGATTTCATCCCCGTTCCCATCAAATTAAACGGGGAAGTGATCAACAAGCAAAAGCCCCTGTGGAGAACTTCACCTTCCGAACTCAAAGATGAGGATTACCTAGAGTTTTATCGCTACCTCTATCCCTTTCAAGAGGATCCCCACTTCTGGGTGCACATCAACACCGACTATCCCTTCATCGTGCAAGGGATCCTCTATTTTCCCAAGTTGCGCCCGGATATTGATCCCACCAAGGGTCAAGTCAAGCTGTTCTGCAATCAAGTCTTTGTCCAAGATAACTGTGAGGAAGTTATCCCCAAGTTCCTCCTACCTCTGCGGGGGGCCATCGACAGCCCGGATATTCCCCTCAACGTCTCTCGCAGCTTCTTGCAAAATGACCGCACCGTAAGGCGCATTGGGGATCACGTTGCCAAAAAGGTGGCGGATCGTCTCAATGAACTGTACAGGGAAGATTACGAAAAATACGTCAAGGTCTGGCCCGACATCAGCCTCTTTATGAAGTTTGGGGCGATGAACAACGACAAGTTCTTTGCCCAGATTAAGGATATTCTCATTTTCCGAGTGGCCGGATCCCCTGCCGATAAACCCGAATATGTGACCCTGAAAGCGTACCTGGAGCGCACCCGCGATAGGCAAAACAAGCGAGTTTACTACGCCACCGATGAGGCTGGCCAGAGTGCCTACATCGATCTCCACCGCTCTCAAGGACTGGAAGTGATCATGCTGGATAGCTGGATCGACAGCCACTTCAGCAGCTTTTTGGAGCGGGAATACAAAGAAGAAGGGATCCAATTTAAGCGGGTAGATTCTGAGCTGGATGAAACGCTGGTAGATAAAGACAAAGCCGCCGAAATTGTGGATCCGGTCACGCAAAAAACCCGCAGCCAAAAGTTGGTCGATCTCTTTCGGCAGGCCCTGGGCAAAGACAAGTTGCAGATCAAAGCAGAAGCTCTTAAATCAGAGTCGGTTCCGGCCATGATCTTGCTACCGGAGACGCTGCGGCGCCTGCAGGAGCTCAACGCCGTCATCCAGCAAAAGCCGCTGGAGTTTCTGGAAGAGCACACCCTGGTTCTGAACACGGCCCATCCCCTTATCCAAAACCTGCAGTCTCTTGCCGATCAGGGTCGGGATCCCGACTTGGTTCACCTCATCTGCAATCACATCTACGATCTGGCTTTGATTACCCAGAAAAGCTTTGATCCAGCAGCCGCGCGGGCCTTTGTGCAGCGCTCCAACGAAGTGCTGACTCGGCTCACCCGCCCTCAATAGGCAGCGCTGTCCAGGGTAGACTGCAGGGCTTCCGCTCCACCGGGCAGAGACGGACGGGATCCGGCCCCGTTGCCGCTGTGGCCGTAGCTGCCTTGGAGCACGGGGGCAACTTGGCGCATCAGCGTCGCCATCTCCAGGGCACTCATGGCGTATTCCCAACCTTTGTTGCTCTTGACCCCGGCCCGCTCCAGAGCCTGCTGCAGGGTATCGGCGGTGATGATCCCGAAAATAACCGGCACGCCGGTACGAAATCCTGCCGCCGCAATGCCCTTGGAGACCTCCGCTGCCACATAGTCGAAGTGGGGAGTTTGCCCGCGAATCACTGCCCCCAGACAGATGATGGCGTCATAACGGCGAGATTGGGCCAGTTGGTGGGCCAGCAAAGGCACCTCAAAACTGCCGGGCACCCAGTAGTAGTCCACTTGCTTGCTCTCCGGGCCGACATCCACACCATGCCGCTTCAGCGCGTCCTGGCACCCTTCTAACAATTTGCCGGTGATTAGGTCGTTAAACCGACCGATGACAATGGCCAGACGCAGATCCTCCGTCTGAACAAAATTGCCCTCGTAAACTGCCATCTACGCTGCTCCAGATCTACCCAAGAGAAGAACAAGCGGGCCGACACGGCAAAACCACGCTTTCCCATCCTAATTCACTGAGGGAGCCACGGCGCAGACGCCCCGGCCTTCATGCCCAGAGGTACTGCTCGAAACGATGGCTTGCTGGCCCTCTTGGCATTCAACTTCCACCCCGCCTTGGCAACCATCTGGGCTGACTCAAAAGCGGGAAGGAACATCAACGGGTAATTGTTGGCCAGGGGAGAATTTTCCCATTGCTGCGCAACCCTGGGCGAATACAAATGGCGGTGTTTGTCTTCCTGGCCGTTTCTTTTGATAAAGATCTATTTTTGTGCGGAAAGACACACCTCTACCTGAGGCCAAGACCTAGCTTGGGTACATGACACAGCCGCTTTCTGAAATTGCCCGCGCCCAAGGGATCAACTACTTTCTGCTCTCTTTTACCGACCTGCTTGGGATCCAACGGGCCAAGCTGGTGCCTGCCTCAGTTATCGACTTCATGGCAGAGGGTCAGGCTGGATTTGCCGGGTTTGCCGCCTGGTTGGACTTGACGCCTGCAGACCCCGATGTGTTTGCCCAGCCGGAGCGCGAGCGCTTGTTTCAACTGCCCTGGCAGCCGGAAGTGGCCTGGATGCCTGCCGATCTAATTCAGGTCAACGGGGATCCCTTGCCACAAACCCCCCGCTGGGTATTGAAGAAGGTGTTGTCCCAAGCAGAAGCCATGGGCTTTCAAGTCAAGACGGGGATCGAATGCGAGTTCATGCTTCTGTCGCCCGAAGAGTGGGCCATTTCCGATGAGCGCGACCAGCAGGCCAAGCCCTGCTATGACCAGCAAAGTTTGATGCGGCGTTTTTCGGTGATCCGGGACATCTGCGATGGCATGCAGAAGCTGGGCTGGGATCCCTATCAAAACGATCACGAGGATGCCAACGGCCAGTTTGAGATGAACTGGCGGTTTGACGACGCCCTGCTCACTGCTGACCGCCACGCCTTTTTCAAATACATGGTGAAAAGCATTGCCGAAAAGCATGGCTACCGGGCCACCTTTATGCCCAAACCCTTTGCTCATCTGACAGGCAACGGCTGCCACACCCATATTTCTCTTTGGCAAGGCGAACAAAACCTGTTTGCCGATCCTCAAGGGGAATTGGGGCTTTCTCAACTGGTCTATCACTTCATCGGCGGGGTGCTGCACCATGCGCCTGCTTTGTGTGCCCTCACCAACCCAACGGTCAATTCTTATCGTCGCCTCAATGCCCCTGTCACCCTCTCTGGGGCCACCTGGTCTCCCAACACGATCAGCTACAGCGGCAATAATCGCACCCACGCCATTCGGATCCCGGATGCCGGGCGGTTTGAACTGCGTTTGGCCGATGCTGCCGCCAATCCCTATCTTTTGGCTGCCGGTCTCATTGCCGCCGGCCTGGACGGGATCCAACACCAACGGGATCCTGGCCCCCGCTGTGACAACAACGCCTACACCGATCCCCTCCCCAATGCCCAAACGTTGCCCGGCTCTTTGGTCGAAGCCCTCAACCATTTAGACCAAAACACCCTGTTCCGTAGCAGGCTTGGGGATCCCTTTGTGAATGCCTACCTCAAGCTCAAACGCCAACAGTGGCAGGAATACAACCGTCAGATCACGCCCTGGGAGCGGGAAACAACCTTGGATTGCTAGCCCGGTAGTTGTTGTTATCTCATTACACCTTGAGAGAGGGCTTCCAACTGGCCTGGAGTGACCCTAAACCTGGGCCAACTGGTGTTGAGCTGCCTGCCGCATCACCTCTACTGGCACAGGCTTGCCTCCCAGCCAAAGCGATAGAGCCTTGGCCCCCTGGTGAACCAGCATCTCTAGTCCACTGATGGGGGTATGTCCCAACTCGGCGGCCATCCGCAGCAGAGGAGTGGGATCCGGCACATAGATCAGGTCGTAGACGATGGCACCTGGAGACAGCAGGCACAGTTGCTCTCGGCTCAGGGGGGAAAGCCCTTGACCGGCGGGGGATCCCGGCTTGTGCATACCCACAGGGGTGGTGTTGACCAAAAGCCGCGTCTGAGGTAGATAGCAATCCAACTCCGCCCAGTTCACCGTCTCCACCTGCGGCCAAGTCTGTCGCAAGGCCAGCAATGAGTTGGGGGATCGCCCCGCCACCCGCACCGGCCCCAGCCCCAACTCCAAACAGCCTTGGATGGCCGCCCGCGCTGCCCCCCCGGATCCCAGAATGAGGGTGGGGATCCCTTTTTCCAGACCCAGCAAAGGCTGCACAAAGCCATCGATATCGGTATTGGTGCCCGCCCACCCGCCCTCTGGCAAGGGGTAAACCGTATTCACCGCCCCCACCGCTGCTGCCCGCGATTCAATCTGATCGAGCAAAGGGAGAATGGCCTGTTTGTGAGGAATCGTCACATTAAACCCCCGCACCCCAATGGCCGCCAGCCCTGCCACCGCCGCCGCCAAGTGTTTTGGAGCCACCGGAAACGGCACATAGCAATAGTTTTCCCCCATAGCCGCCAAAGCAGCATTGTGCATGGCTGGGGATAAGCTGTGGGCCACCGGATCCCCAACCAGACCAAGCAATTGGGTGCTTCCCGAAATCCGACCGTCCACCGGCTCAGCCAACTCCTCAAGGGATCCCTTAAGCCACTCAAGATTTAAAGACGATTTAAAAACTACTGAGACTCCGACTCAACCCGCTGCAGAGTCTGCCGGTAGCGATGGCGCCAGTCGGCCAACGATTCTTCCGAAATGTGGTCGATCAAGGTGCTCATCTCCGCCAGGATCTGATAAACGCGGTCAAAGCTTTTTCGGGTTCGCTCTTCCTGTTCCGGTTGACGCGCCTGCACCATGTACAAGCTCATCTTGATGGTTTGCAGGCGGTTTTTGCCCAAATCTTCCAGCATTTCCCGAATCTGTCGGATTGCCTCCTGCCTTACCCATCTTTGTCGCCGTCGCAACAGCCAAAAGAGGATCCCGTGGACGACCCCTACCAAAGTGGCGCTGACCGCCGTTGCCGTTTCTAGCGAAAAAGCGCTGCGGCTGGCCACAAAACCACTTAGCAGAATCACCCCTATTCCTACCGCCGTCAAGATGAGCTCAATGTTGTTTAGGAACCATCTTCCTGCTGGTCTCCAGATCCCAGATCCGGCCACTTGACCCTGAAGAATGCCCATCATAGCCTTTTGCACCTCCCTTCCGTCTCTCCCGTTCGCTCAGCCCATCACTACCTGCTCAGCCGCCCCAAGGCCAGGCGCGGTCTTCTACGGCTCAGTTGACGCTTCAGACAAAGCTGCCGGAGTTTTCGCCGCCGCAAGCGGAAGGGTCTATGGGCCAGGGATCCCGCTGTGGTTGACTCCAGTGCAGGAGCCTGCATCTTTCGACTCAGCTCTTGATGGTGTTGGCGGAGATCCTCAATCTGCCTGAGGCGAGTCTCCAGCTCTCGGCGCAGTTCGGCGTTTTCTTTTTCCAGACGCTGCAGGCGTTTCAGCAGCTCTGAGGACTCCGTTCCGCTGACGCGGTCGGAAACTGGGATGGGATGGGGAGCAGTCACCACCGAGCTGTGCACATTCCTGCTATCTCGCATAGCCTGGGCAGCCCGACGCAACAGAGCCACCCCCTTGGGGTCATCGCTGTCCATGAGGCTGGCCGCTCCAAACTGGAGCTGTACCGGCAGCGCCCGTCCATTCACCACAAAGGGATCCTGAATCATCCGCTGACAGCAGCGTTCGGCAGCAATTTGCGCAGCAGCCAAGGTGCTCCCGGAGAGCAGAATGATAAACTGCCCCTCGTCGTAGCAAAACAGGTCGTCTCCATCGCGCAGGTTATTGGCCAAACGCTCCCTAAACAGTTTGAGCAGATCAGCCCGACCGTCAGCATCCAGCCCTTGTGCCAGAGAACCGAGGTTGGCCAAGCGCAGCACAAACAAGCTGAGGGGTTCCGATTGGGCACGGGCCTGGGCCACCCGCAGCGGCAAACGAGCCACCAAATCCTGACGGTTACCCACCTCCAAACCAATCGACTTGGGGGGAGAGGGAGGAGATTTTTGCCCAGTTTTGAGCAGATATTGCTGGCGGCGACTTTCTACAATGCGCAGCCCTGCCCGCACCCGCGTCAGCAGCTCTGCAGCCTGAAAGGGTTTGGAAAGAAACTCATCGGCGCCTGCCTCCAAAGCCCGCTCCATGCTATCGTTGCCCTCGCGGGCAGTCATAATGATGTAGTACACCCAAGCATATTCCGGCAGTTGCCGCAGTTGACGGCACAGGTCTAGGCCGTTCAGGGAGGGCATGACCCAATCGGCAATGATCAGATCTGGGGGTTGGCGGCGAATTTGCTCCAGCGCGGAGAGGCCATCCAAAGCATAAGAAATACTGCAGCCCTGCTTGCCCAAAAAGTTGGACAGCATCTCTGCCACCATGTAGCTATCATCCACAATCAGTACACGGGCTTGCAGACTGCCGTCTTGACTTCTGCCAGAGACGAGTTTCGCCTTCTCAGGCGCAGGAGCTGCACTAGCGCTCTCCGGTCTGGGATCCATAGACAAACTGAGGCAGGATGGCGAGAAAATCCGGGAAAGCAAACTACCCGCAACTTTCCATCGTTATTCTAATGCGGTAGCAAACAGCAGCCGCTTCAACTTTGCCGAGTTGGTTAGATGGATTGAATCACTCTTGAATCACTGAGACTTCGCTCGTCCAGAGCCGCTGTCTGTTGCTGCCCAAGGCTTGCTCTGACCAGAAGCCCTTTGGCGGGAGAGCTGAAATCTATGTGGTGAACATTTGTGAATTATTCGAGGCAGCAAAGCAGAGGCTCAGTAACGGAGCTCGAGGGTGACTTGGGCGCGCACGGTTTGCTGTCCCCCCTCCACCGGTGTGGATGCTGTTTCTAGACGGGCATAGTCGGCGCGGGCAAAGGGGATCGGCGGCGGGATCATGTAGCCATCGCTCTGAATCTGGATGCGCTCGACGGAACGGATGCTCAGGTTCAAGGCCCCCAGCACATCCTGGGCTTGACGTTGGGCATCTTGCACGGCTTGGGTTAGGGCGCGGCTGCGCGCCTCCAACAGGGTGGCTTCATCGGCCCGGAAACTGACCGATTCCACCTGGGTGGCTCCGGCGGCCACAGCTTCGTCCAGCACTTGCCCAGCTCTGGCCACAGGCACCTCGAATTGCAGACTGTTTTGCCCCTGTACACCCGTTAGGCGAGGTTGGCCATCCCGATAGTCGTATTGCGGGTAGAGGGAAATGCCGGTGGTTTGTAGAGCGCCTACTTGCAGCTCCTTGAGGCGATTGACCAGCCGCTCTGAGCGTTCTGCCACCTGTTGTTGTACCGATTGCGCCGTCTCCCCCTGGATCACCACCCCCAAGCGAATGAGGGCAATGGAGTTCTCTACGGAGACCGATCCCTGTCCTGTAACCGTCAACATTCGGGATCCCTCACCAGGACTGGCCATCGCTCCACCTCCGGCGATTATGTTCCAACCCAACAGTGCCACCGCCAGTACCAGGCCCAGCCACGCCACCCCCTTCAGCTTTTTCCACCCCTTGATCCCGTTCATCGCTTTCCCTTTCCATGGTTCAATCCCAGCCTACTCCCACCGCTCCTCAGCCTGATCCGACAAAAGCCCCAGCCACCAGTTCCCTAACCTCACCCAGCCGGTGCGTTCTTGCCCCCACGGATCCCGTATCCGCACGTGGAACACCCGTTGATACTTGGAAGTGCTCCCGGAAAAAGGCCCCAGCCGCCAGTACCGTGCCTCCTGGCTCAAAATGGAGTAGCCATGCTTTGCCGCCCACCGCTGCAGCAGCTCTTGGCTGCGTCTTTGTTCCCAGACAAAAATTCCCATGAAAAGGGCAACAGCAACCGCTACCCATACTAGGGTCAATGCCAGCTCAGACATGGGGGTAGACAGCAAGGCTACTGCCCATCCTATGTGAGTTGCTCCAATGCTGGGATCCCCGGCTGCAAAAGTTAACCTTCGCCGCTTACCCGCTCTTAGACCCTAGGTAGAGGGATCCCTGCTTCAACCCATCAGGCCGTATGATCGAGGCAGGGTGGTCAAAACTTAATTTGTTCTCAATTTGTTAAGGTCTCTTTAAGAATGGCCGAATCGAAACTGCGACAACTGCTGCGCGATCTGGATGTTGAGCTGCAAAAAACCCCTGGCCTGGATGAAAAGCAGCGACAGCACATTGCCGCCATTCGCCAGGAAGTGGAGGCGGTGCTGGCCGATCTGGGATCCCCGACCGAGAGCAAACCGAGCCAAGGCCCCAGGGATCGCATCGGAGAGGCGCTGGGCCTGTTCGAGACCTCGCATCCCAACCTTACCCTGATCCTGGAGCAGGTGATCGACACGCTGGCAGGAATGGGTTTGTAGGTTCAGGGTCCGTAAAAGGGCTCACCAGAAAGCTCCCTTGCTTGCTAGCCTTGGTAATGCGTTGAAAGCTCCTGCTCTATGACCAGCACTCTCCACTCCACTTCGTTTAACACCGCCCGCTCCAAACAGATTTTTGCCCGGGCACAAAGCCTCATGCCGGGGGGAGTGAGTTCTCCGGTGCGCGCCTTCAAGTCGGTGGGCGGGGATCCCGTCGTGTTCGACCGCGTCTCAGGGGCCTACGCCTGGGATGTGGACGGCAACCAATACATCGACTATATCGGCAGTTGGGGGCCTGCCATTGTCGGCCACGCTCACCCCGAGGTCATTGAGGCTCTGCGCCGAGCTTTGGAGAAAGGCACCAGCTTCGGCGCCCCTTGCGTTCTGGAAAATGAGCTGGCGGAGCGGGTCATTGAGGCGGTGCCCAGTGTGGAGATGGTGCGCTTTGTCAATTCCGGCACCGAAGCTTGCATGGCGGTGCTGCGCCTGATGCGGGCCTATACCGGTCGGGAAAAGGTGATCAAGTTTGAGGGCTGCTACCACGGCCATGCGGACATGTTCTTGGTGAAGGCCGGTTCGGGGGTGGCCACGCTGGGCTTGCCAGACTCGCCGGGGGTGCCCAAGGCAGCTACCAGCGCTACGCTGACGGCTCCCTACAACGACCTGGAGGCAGTCAAGGCCCTGTTTGAACAGCACCCTGACTCCATTGCCGGAGTCATCCTAGAGCCGGTGGTGGGCAATGCCGGCTTTATTCCCCCCCAGCCGGGCTTCTTGGAAGGCTTGCGAGATCTCACCCAAAAGTACGGGGCCCTGCTGGTATTTGACGAGGTGATGACCGGCTTTCGCATCAGCTATGGCGGTGTACAGGCCAAGTTTGGGGTCATCCCCGATTTAACGACCCTGGGCAAGGTCATCGGCGGCGGCCTGCCGGTGGGGGCCTATGGCGGTCGGCGAGAAATTATGGAGATGGTGGCTCCAGCGGGGCCGATGTATCAGGCAGGGACTCTTTCCGGCAACCCCCTGGCCATGACAGCAGGGATCCAGACACTGGACATTTTGCGCCGCCCGGGCACCTACGAGTATCTGGAGCGGATTACCGAGAAGTTGGCGACGGGGCTATTGCAGATCGCGCGGGAAACGGGGCATGAGATGTGCGGGGGCTATCTGCCCGGCATGTTTGGCTTCTTTTTTACTGCCGGCCCGGTGCGCAACTACGAAGAGGCCAAGACTTCCGATCTGCAGAAATTTGCCCGCTTCCATCGCGGCATGTTGGAGCGGGGAGTCTATCTGGCGCCCTCGCAATTTGAGGCCGGCTTCACCTCCCTGGCCCACACAGAGGCCGATGTGGAGAAAACTCTAGCCGCCGCGCGAGAGGTGTTGAGCACCCTCTGAGTCTGCAATTCACCCTCTTTCGAGCCGGGATCCCTGCTATGGCCGAGCATATCCATCGCAACTGGAGCATCACCACCCAAGCTACAGAGAAGGGGTTTATCTTTCGCTGCCGGCTGCTCCAGCAAGATGGCTCTTGCGAGTCGGAGATTGGCACCAAAGCCTACGGCTACTTTCAAAACGAGGCCGAAGCTATTCTGGCGGGCATGGTCTGGATCGACCGGCAGCAACTGCCGGATCACCTGGACGGCCTACTGTTCGACAACGAAGAGCCGGAGAATTAGACAGGGGCTTCTTCCCGCACCAACCGTTCCCAACCCAAGCCTTTGAGGGCAGCATTGCGCCGCAGCGGTCGGGTCACCAGCTCCAGCAGAGCCTGGGTGTTGCCGAAGCCGTGGATCTGGGCGAAGGTGAACTCCACCGACCACTTGGTGGTTATCCCCCGTGCCTCTAGGGGGTTGGCGTGGGCCATACCTGTGATCACCAGATCCGGCTGCAGGGCCTTGATGCGCTGGATTTGGTTGTAGTTATCCGGCTTTTCTACGATGGTGGGCTTGGGCACTCCCATCTCTTCGCAGGTGCGCTCCAAGAGGGCCAGCTCAGCCGCTTGGTAGCGTTTGTCCATGTAAGGGATCCCAATTTCCTGCACCGTCATGCCACAGCGCACCAGGAAACGGGCCAGCGAGATCTCCAGCAGGTTATCGCCCATGAAGAAAACGCTCTTGCCCCGCAGCAGCTCCCGATAATCCCGAACCTGGGGATGGTTCCACACTTCCGCTTCCCGCTCTGCCAAGCCTTGAGTTGGGATCCCCAATTCGCGGGCAATGGCTTCTATCCAGGCGCGGGTGCCATCCGGCCCGATGGGAAAAGGAGCGGTGATGAGCTTAGCCTTTTTGCGGCGTACCAGCGTGGTGGCTGTGCGGCTGAGGAAAGGATTCACCCCCACCACATAGGTGCCCGGCTCGATGGCCGGCAGCTCTCCATAGCGTTTGGCCGGCAACCAGCCGGAGACGCGGATCCCGTGTTTTTTCAGCTCCAGGGTGAGTTGGGTAACCACCGGATCGGGCACCGAGCCGAAGATCACCAAGGGAGGATGCTTGTGGAAGCCTTCCTCCT
Organism: Thermostichus sp. OS-CIW-33; assembly: GCF_054059615.1. NCBI lineage: Bacteria > Bacillati > Cyanobacteriota > Cyanophyceae > Thermostichales > Thermostichaceae > Thermostichus > Thermostichus sp. OS-CIW-33. The sequence continues at coordinate 12,391 of NZ_JBSSCH010000006.1, read as the reverse complement.
CTTTCTTTGTTCCAGAGCGGAGCCCGTAAAAAAGCGCCTGGAGACCCCCGCGGGTTTCCTGCTCCTCTGCCCGCACCTGCTCTGGGCAGCGTTGAGCCATCGAGGCCAAAACCGTATCTTCCCCTTGGGTAAAGGCGTAGTCGAGGCCATTGGCCCGGGCCACCACAATCGGGATCCCAATCTCCCCCTCCAGCTTCTGGGCTAGGCCCTCCAGATCCATTTTGATGATCTCGGTGGTGCAGGTGCCGATCCAGACAATCACGCTGGGATTGCGATCTCGTTGAATTTGCAGGCACAGCCGCTTCAGCTCCTCATAGTCGTTGAGCTTGGCGCTAATATCCCCCTCTTCCAGCTCGGCCATGGCATAGCGGGGCTCGGCAAAGATCATCACCCCCATGGCGTTTTGCAGAAAGTAGCCACAGGTTTTGGTGCCGATGACCAAAAAGAAGCTGTCTTCAATTTTTTGATAAAGCCAGGCTACACAGCTAATCGGGCAAAAGGTATGGTAGTTGCCGGTTTCGCACTGGAAGTTAAGGGCGTTGGCACTATCCAAAGCAGCATTCATGCTCGTCTCCTAACAACATATAAAGAGGGGAACATTTCGGGCTAAAGGGCCGCCAACTGGGGCACACCCACCAATTTTTCGCTGAGATCCCAAAGCAGTTTGGCCTTGGCATCGTCCGCCGCCTCGTCAGAGACTTCTTGGTTAAAGGGCTTGGCATTCTTGCGTTGCCGGTTGCCCCAGCTCCAGTAGAACCCCGACCGACGAAACTCGGGATCGGCCACCACTTGGGCCACCCGCTCTCCGGCCAATTCCTGAGAAACAAATCCGCCCGTGATGTTTTTTTGAAACCAGGGGAAAAGTTTTTGAAACAGGGGATAGTGATGGCGGAACAGAGCCGTGGTGGCTACACACCCCGGATAGAGAGAGAGGAACGTGATGCCTGTGCTCTCGTGGAAGCGGCGGTGCAGCTCGCGCATGGTGAGGATATTGCAGACTTTGCTGTCTTTGTAGGCTTTCACCGGATCGAATTTGCCGCCATCGGCCATGCTGATGGGATCCTTGAAGCCCTGGGCAAACCCCCGCAGATCCCCCAGGTGGGGTTGGGGTGGAATCTTACCCCCCAGCTCTTTGGGATTGTGGGTAACCGTGCCCAAGATCACCAGCCGCCGATCTGGATAGGTGGAGCGTTTCAGATCCTCCAGCATCAAGTGGCAGAGCAAGAAATGCCCCAGATGGTTGGTGGCCATGGTCAGCTCATATCCTTCCGGGCTGCGCAGGGGCTGCTTGAGCAGGGGCATGTAGATGGCGGCATTGCAGACCAAGGCGTCCAAGGAACGGCCCCAGTTGCGGAACTGCTCGACAAACCGCCGCACGCTGGCCAAGCTGGCCAGATCGATCTGCATCAGGGTATAGCTGCCCTGGGGGATCCCCACTTGTTGGGCCACCCGGTAGGCTTTGTCCAGATCCCGACAGGCCATCACCACGTGCCAGCCGCGCTTGGCCAAGGCCAAAGCTGAGTATAGGCCAACACCCGAGGAAGCTCCGGTAATCACGACGGTGGGTTGCTCTTGTCCTTGCATATCCAACTCCTGTGCCATTTCCTTCCCAAAGCGAGATCCCTACAGGATCCATCTTGGGGGGGAAAGCGGATCGGACAACAAATTGATAAGGTTTGCGACAGTCTTCCGAAACAGTGGCTTCATTTTTGGACACACTGCCCCCGCTGGCAGGGGATCCGTCACACCAGGGCCAGTTGACGGGCTGGAGTGTTGTAAAAGTCGGAGAGCAAAGCAAACAGCTCCCGATCTTCGGCAGGTTGGGGCACGATCCCTTCCGGGCGGGCCAGCAGCTCATCGGCGATGTTCAGGTAGTACTGGCAGACAGGCTCCAGGCTGGGATCGGTTTCCGCCATCTCGAAGAGGGTTTTGCCCTTGACCCGCGAGACGCGAATATCTTCAATGAGGGGAAGCACCTCGATAACCGGCATGGGAACTGCCGAGACGTATTTGTCAATCAGATCCCGCTTACTGGTGCGATTGCCGATCAGCCCGGCCAACCGCAGCTTGCGGGTTTTGGCCTTTTCTCGCACCGAGGCAGCAATCCGATTGGCGGCAAACAGGGCATCAAAGCCGTTGTCGGTTACGATCAGGCAGTAGTCGGCGTAGTTGAGGGGAGCCGCAAAACCGCCGCACACCACATCCCCCAGCACATCGAAGAGGATGACATCGTACTCATCGAAGGCGTTCAGCTCCTTCAGGAGTTTGACGGTTTCCCCCACCACATAGCCGCCACAGCCGGCCCCTGCCGGGGGCCCACCCGCTTCCACGCAGTCCACGCCGCCGTAGCCGCGGTAGATCACATCTTCTGGGTAGATGTCTTCGTGGTGATAGCCCTTGGCTTCCAGGGTGTCGATGATGGTGGGGATGAGAAAGCCGGTCAGGGTGAAGGTGCTGTCGTGCTTGGGATCACAGCCAATCTGCAAGACCTTTTTGCCCCGCCTGGCCAAGGCCACCGAGATGTTGCAACTGGTGGTGGATTTGCCGATCCCACCTTTTCCGTAAACCGCCAATTTCACAGCGCGTTCCTCCATGGGGCAGACAAGGGACATTATCGGCAGCCAACCCGCTCCCTGAGAACTGTTGCGAAGGATAAAGGTGGATCCCTCAAAAAGCTAGAAGTTCCCAGATCTTGCAAATGGTTCTAAGAAAGTTCCCAGGGCTTCTCAAGTCGATTTTTGATGTTTTTCCCGATTTTAGTTTTAGATATACTTTCATCAGTGATCAAAAGAAAACAATTCTAGATGACAATTCACCCAAATCGGGAAGGATTCAGCTATGCCATGGCGCTGATCCCGTCCTCTTGGCTTGGCGCTGAGGCAGGGCTGAGTCGAGAAAGAATCAAGAATGATCTCAATTCTCCGGGGAAGGTGGGGAGAACCCTTCGCTCTCAGGGATCGAAGGCAAAAGTAACTCGCACCGCTCCTGCAGAATCCACCTCGATACGGCGCAGGAATTCCCGCAGGTAGGCACGCCGTTCGGTCTCGCTGAGGTCTTGCCAGAAGGGCGGGATGGAGAGGGTTTGGATGGTCTGGGTGAGGTTGGCGGGGGGGAGTTGCTCCAGCTTTTGGGCCAAGCGGGCCGTCTCTGCTCGCAACTGGTAGCGACGCTGGGCCAGGGAGGCCTCGTCCATTAGTCCAGATTGCTGCAGCTCTTCCAATTGCCGCAGCCGCTCGGCGTTGGCCTGGATTTGGGCTTGCAGCTCTTGGCGGACTTGGGTGAGGGCTTGTCGATCCAGCGTCTGGGCGCGTTGGGGCAGTTGTTCGCACACCTGCCGGATCACCTCCTGCAGGACTTCGGTGTAGGGGAGGCTGTAGCGACAGGTTTGGCAGCGCAGATAGAGGTAGGGGGATCCGTTCTTTTTCCCCTTGCGAGGGGTGGTTTGCACAATGCGCAGAAGGCTGCCACAAGCGCAGCAATGAACCAGGCCGGCCAAAGCGCGGGGAGCACTGGCGCTGCGACGCGGGATCCCTTGGTTGCGTTTGAGCCAGCGATCGATCTGGGCGGCTTCCGTGCGGCTGAGAAGGGCCGGGTGAGTGTCCCGCAGGGTGGTGCCGTCGGCATAGGCCAGATCCCCGCGGTATACCGGGTTGAGCAGCCAGTTGCGTCCGGTGGCCACAGAAATCCGCTTGTGGTGTTTTTCCTCCAAGAAGCGCACCGCCTGCCGCAGGGATCCGTAGAGGAGAAAGTGCTGGAAAAAATCCTGAACGATGCTGGCCTGCCGGCGATCCAGCACGTAGCGTTCCCCTTCGCGGCGGTAGCCAAAGGGGGCAGGGCCAGGGGGGGGTTTGCCCGCCAGGCGGTTTTGGGCTTGGCTGCAGCAGAGGCGGCGGCTTTGCAACTGATGGGGGATCTCGGCCAGCAGCGGGATCCAATCGGCAGCCTTGGTGGGGGTTTGCAGGCCGGATTCGGTGACCAAGCTGAGGCGGATCCCGGAGTGTTGGATTTGCAGCAGCCGCTCGTGGATTTCATCCGCCCGATCCCCCAGATCCGACAGGCGCAAGAGCAGCACTTCCTGCACCCAGCCGGCTGTGATGCGCCGGAACAGCTCCTCCAGATAGGTTCGGGATCCCCAATCGTGCAGGATGGGATCGGCCCCTCGCAACTTGAGCCAGGCCAACTCCTGTTCCGGCAAAGGGGCATGGGAAGGCGTGTAGAGGTAGCCGCAAACGCTCATGGACAAGCCATTCAACTATTGTCACCGCCGCTGCGCCAGAACGGAATCAAGCACCTGGCGAATGTTGCCCTGGGCCTGTTGCAAGTGCTGACGAGCTTCCTGAGCAGAGCACCCCATCAAGGCCACAAGGATCGCGGTTTTCACCTCTCCATCACAAGCCTGCAGCAATTGGGCAGCCGTAGTGGGATCCAGATCGCAGGCCAAAGCCACTATTCGCTCCGCCCGTTGCTTGAGCTTGGCATTGCTGGCCTGGAGATCCACCATCAGGTTGCCATAAGTCTTGCCCAAGCGGATCATCACCCCGGTGGAGATCGTGTTCAACACCAGCTTTTGGGCTGTGCCGGCTTTCATACGGGTGGATCCGAGGATTACCTCCGGCCCCACCAAAGGGGCAATAGCAATATCCACCTGCTCGGTTAGAGGAGAAGGGTGATTGCAGGCCAGGCCAATCGTGAGCGCCCCAATACTTCTGGCGGCTTGGATCCCACCCAGCACATAGGGGGTACGACCGCTGGCGGCAATTCCCACCACACTATCTTGAGCTTGGAGGTGGAGACTCTCCAGAGCGCGGGCAGCCGCTTCCGCGTCATCCTCTGCGCCTTCTACCGCCTGGGTCAGGGCCCTTTCCCCCCCGGCAATCAAAGCCACTACCTGGGTGGGGGAAGTGCCAAAAGTGGGCGGGCACTCAGCCGCATCCAGCACCCCCAGCCGACCTGAGGTTCCTGCCCCGATATAGATCAGCCGCCCGCCGCGACTCATCCGCTCGGCAATGGCATCGATGGCTTGGGCAATCGGCTCTGCTTGAGCAGCCACCGCTTCCGGCACCCGCCGATCCTCAGCGTTGATCCGTTTCACCAGTTCCCAGGTGCTGAGACGGTCGATCTCGGCTGTGGCCGGGTTGGGGCTTTCGGTCAGGGATCCGGGATCCCAAGCCAATTGTGGAGAAACCATGGCAGCGCTTGTCCAGGCAAGAGGGATCCGCCTTCAGGGATCCTACACTTTGTCTTCTCGGATTCTATCGGTGGCAGGGGGCTCTCCTGAGGGAGCAGTGGAGGGAAAAACTGCGCCAACAGCACCACAACAAGGGCAAGGAGCACCAAGCCGGCCCCCTTCGCCAACGTCCATTCAACCAAAACCTCTGCCAGCGGAAACGCAGCGCGGCCATTCTCCAAAGATGCCCCCATCACAAGCGGCGACCAGCCCAAATACGCCTCAGTCGGCAGCCCAACCGGTGAATTGACGAAGGCGAGCGCCGCCCAGTGGCGGTACTCTAGAAGGTGTTCTAAGGACTCCGTCCCGCTACTGCGATGAGTAAGTCCATGCAAGCGATGGCAAGGACTCCGTCCCGCTACCGCGACCAGCCTGCCCTGCGCATCTTGATCGTGCGCCATGGTGAGAGCACCTTCAACCTGGAAAATCGCATCCAAGGCCGCTCCGATCTCTCCCGGCTCACCCCCACTGGAGAAGTGCAGGCGCAGCGTGTAGCCGAGGCCCTGGCCGGGATCCCGTTGGATTGCGCCTATTGCAGCCCCCTGTCTCGCGCCCTCGAGACAGCTCGCATCCTTTTGAAAGACCGAGAAGGGATCCCTCTGCACGTTACCGATCAACTGCGGGAGATCGACCTGACGGCCTGGGAAGGGCTGACCTTTGCCGAGGTGCAGGAGAAATACCCCGAAGATTACCACCTGTGGCGGCACCATCCCGACACCCTGGAGCTAGAGGGCCGCTTTCCGGTGCGGGATCTCTGGCAGCAGGCGCAGGGGTTTTGGGAAATGCTGGCTTTCCATCTGCAATCGGCTTCGGGCCCCTGGAACCATGGAGCGGATCCCTCCCCAAGGCAGCCCCTCAATATCCTCATCGTGGGCCACAGCGGCATCAATCGCGCCCTGGTCAGCACCGCCATCGGCCTGGGGCCACACCACTATCACCGCCTTGGGCAGGATAACTGCGCCATCAGCGTTCTCAATTTTCCCGAGGGCCTGCAGGGGCCACCACAACTGGAATCTCTGAACATCACCGCTCACCTCGGCCAAGCCCTGCCCAAGCGCAAGCAGGGGATGCGCATCTTGCTGGTGCGGCATGGGGAAACCCAATGGAACCGAGAGCGCCGTTTTCAGGGGCAGCGGGATATCCCCCTCAATGCCACCGGGGAGGAACAGGCAGCCAAGGTGGCAGAATTTTTGGCCACTCAACCTCTGCAACTGGCCTTCTCCAGCCCCCTGAAGCGCCCTTGGGCCACAGCCGATGCCATCTGCAGCAACCACAGCAACCTCATTTTGCGCCCAATGCCCGACTTGCAGGAGATCTGCCACGGGGACTGGGAGGGCAAGCTGCAAAGCGAAGTCGAAGCCGAATACCCCGGCGAGCTGGAGCGCTGGCAACGGGATCCCGCCAGTGTGCAAATGCCCAATGGGGAAAACCTTCACCAGGTGTGGGAGCGCACTCGCTCCGCTTGGCAGGAGCTTTTGGCCATCACCGCAGCCCAGTTTCCTCAGGGCACGGCGGTTGTTGTTGCCCACGATGCCATCAACAAGGCGATCATCTGTCAGTTGTTCGACCTTTCCCCCCAAGCCTTTTGGATCTTCAAGCAGGGGAATGGCGCCATTACGGTGATCGACTATCCAGAAGGCAAGGAGGGTGCCCCGGTTTTGAAGGTGTTGAACCTCACCACCCATCTGTCCGGCCAGATCCTGGACTGCACCACTGCCGGAGCTTTGTGAAGATGGGATCCTCTCCTCTCCGCAAGCTGACCGGTCGCGTTAGCGGGACGGAGTCCTTACCAGATGTGTGTCTCCAGAGAGTGCGCCTATTGGATCCCTTGCGCCAGCGGGATGAAGTAACCGATGTGTGGTTGCAAGAGGGTCGCCTGCGGGCCACCGAGCCAGCAGGGATCCCTGCCGATATCCCCACCATCAATGGCTCAGGTTGGGTGGTGGGGCCGGGTTTGCTGGATCTGTATGCCCACAGCGGCGAGATGGTTGGCAGCGGTCGCGTAAGCGGTGCGGAGCACTTTCTGGCCCACAGTCGGGAAACCCTGACCTCTTTGGCTGCAGCGGCTTTGGCGGGAGGCTTTACCCAGGTGGGGCTTCTGCCCACCCCCCTTCCTGGAACCGGCCTATTTCCGGTGCTGGATCACCCGGAACACCTGAACCGCTACCCCCGCCAACGTGGGGATCCCCGCTGGCTGCCCTGGGCTGCCCTGAGCGTGGGTGGCCAGGGAGAAACTCCAACCCCCTGGGGAGAACTGGCGCAAGCGGGAGCAGTTGGTTTTGCAGAAGTTCAGCCGCTGCGCTCCCTGGCTTTGGTGCGGCGGGCTCTGGAGTATTTGCGGCCGGGGAAGAAACCCCTGCTGCTCTGGGCCTGGGATCCCACCTTGGCCGGGCAAGGTAGCCTCTACGAAGGGATCTGGGCGCTGCGCCTGGGGCTGAAAGGGATCCCTGCCAGTGCCGAAACTGCCGCTCTGGCCCGTCTCTTGGAGGTGATCAGGAGCGTTCCTTCCCCTCCGCCTGTGCATATTATGCGCCTGAGCCAAGCCCGCAGCCTGGAGCTGATCCAACAGGCCCAAGCCGAAGGACTGCCGGTTACCGCCAGTGCCACTTGGATGCACCTGATCTTGTCCGAAGAGGCCGTCCTTGAGCATCGCTACGATCCCCACCTTCGTCTCCTGCCCCCTCTTCCCAGCGCCGGCGACCGGGAGGCTCTGATCGCCGGGATCCGTTCCGGCAGCCTGGGGATCGCGACGGATCACCACCCCTACACCCATGAAGAGAAAACCCTGCCCTTTGCCGATGCCCCGCCGGGGGCGATGGGCCTGGAGCTGGCTCTGCCGCTGCTGTGGCAACATTTGGTGGCAACGGGATCCCTGACAGCGCTGCAACTGTGGTCTGCCCTTAGCCTGTACCCGGCCCGCTGCCTAAACCTAGATCCGCCCACCCTTACCCCCCACAGCGACTGGGTGCTGTTTGATCCCACCCACCCTTGGACGGTTTCTGCGGCCACCCTCCACTCCCGATCGCCAGCGACTCCCTGGCTGGAGAAAACCCTGTGCGGCAAGGTGTTGCACACCCATGTCGAGGGGATCCCATCCCGCAGCTCTGCCCCTTGATCCCGAAGAAGGCCGACAAGACCTGTCCGGAGAAAGAGCCAATTCAAAGAGGGGGATCCCTTCCCGCCAGCGGGACGGGGTCCCGAATTCAAAACTCCCCGGCCAGAGCGGCTACGCAACGCTCACACAGCTCTGGATGCTCGGCAAATTCCCCCACACGGGTGGAATAGTTCCAGCAGCGCACGCACTTTTGGCCGTCAGCCGGAAAAACAGAGATCTGCAAGCCTTGACCTGAGGTTTTCTCCAGTTCCACCTGTGAGGTGATGAACAAGTAGCGCAACTCGGCAGCCCGCTCCTGCAAAAGAGCGTATAGGCTGGGATCCGCTACCTTCAGGATTACCTTGGCCTCGGTGGAAGCGCCGATGGGCTTAAAGGACTCCGTCCCGCTAACGCGACCGGTACGGGCTTGCTCCAGAGCCTTGTTCACCTCTTGGCGCACCTCTCGCAGCTGCTCCCAAATGGCCGCCAACTGGGGATCCCGCCAGTGCTCCGGCAGCTTCATCCACCCCCCCTCAAACACCGAACGGGTGGGCTTGGGATAGGGCAGATGGCTCCAAATCTCTTCGGCCAGGTGGGAGAGAACGGGGGCGATGGCCTTGGCCAAGTTCTCCAGCAACAGGGAGAGCACCGTTTGACATTGGCGCCGCCGTAGACTTTGGGCATGGCTGATGTAGAGGCGATCCTTGCCAATATCCAGGTAAAAGTTGGAGAGATCCACCACACAAAAGTTCTGAATCGCCTGGAAAAAGCGGTAGAACTGATAGCTGGCAAAAGATTCGCCGATCTCGGATCCTACCTCGTGCAGGCGGTGCAAAATGTAGCGGTCTAGCTCCGTCAAGGCTGCAAAAGGAACGGCATCCTGAGTTGGATTGAAGTCGTAGAGGTTGCTCAGCAAAAAGCGAGCTGTGTTGCGGATTTTGCGATATACATCCGCCATTTGCCCAAGAATGGTCTTACCCAGCGGCACATCCCCGGAGTAGTCCACACTGGAGACCCATAGGCGCAGCACATCTGCCCCATAGGCGGGATCCGTCTGGGGATCTTTGCCGCCGTTGATTAACACCAGCGGATCGATGACATTCCCCAGGGACTTGCTCATTTTCTGGCCCTTCTCGTCCAGCACAAACCCATGGGTGAGCACCGCCTTGTAGGGGGCATGGCCGTTGACGGCCACGGAGGTGAGCAAACTGGATTGGAACCAGCCTCGGTGTTGGTCGGAGCCTTCCAAATACAGATCCACCGGGTAGCCCAACCCCTGCGCCTTGGCCACTGCCGCCCAGGAAGAGCCGGAGTCAAACCAGACATCCATGGTGTCCATCCCTTTGCGGTAGGTGCGGCCATTGTGGCGGTACTTCTCCGGCAGCAACTCCTCCACCGGGCGCTTCCACCAGGCGTCGGATCCCTCTTGGGCGAAGATGGCCTTGATGTGGTCGAGGGTCTCGGCGGTGAGCAGAACCTCGCCGGTTTCTTCGTCGTAAAAGACGGGGATGGGCACGCCCCAAGCCCGCTGGCGGGAAATACACCAATCCGAGCGCTCCGACACCATAGCAGTGATGCGGTTCTCCCCGATGGCCGGGATCCATTTCACGGTTTTAATGGCCTGCAGGGCCAGCTCCCGGAAGCCAGCTACAGACGCAAACCACTGCTCGGTGGCCCGGAAAATCGTTGGCTCTTTCGTGCGCCAGTCGTAGGGATATTTGTGGTTGTAGGGCTCTTCCTTGAGCAAAGCCCCCGCAGCCTGCAGAGCCTGGATGACAGCAGCATTGCCGCTGGTCTCCGGCTTCTTGGAGAGCACATCCAACCCGACGAACTGGGATCCGGCCTCGGCGGTAAATCTCCCCTGATCGTCCACAGGGCTGAGAATGGGCAGACCGTACTTTTGGCCGGTTTTAAAGTCATCTTCCCCATGCCCCGGAGCTGTGTGCACAATGCCGGTGCCGGACTCGGTGGTGACATAGTCCCCCAGCACGCAGAGGCTGGCGCGGTCAAAGAGGGGGTGCCGTCCTTGACTGTATTCCAGGGCGGATCCCGGCAGGGTGGCCTTGATCTCCAGAGGCGTCTCCAGAACCTTCTCCAGCCGCTCCCGCAGATCGGCAGCGATCAACAGCAGGCCGAAGCGGGGAGACTCCACCACTGCATAGGTGAGCTTGGGGTTAAAGCAGAGAGCCAGGTTGGCCGGGATCGTCCAAGGGGTGGTGGTCCAGATGGCTGCCCGCAGGCCCGGCATGAAAGGCTCCAAAACCGGCTGCGCCGCCGGGCTGAGGCTCTGCAGGGGAAAGGCCACGTAGATGCTGGGGGAGATGTGGTTGTCGGGGTACTCCAGCTCGGCTTCCGCCAGAGCCGTCTGGGAGCTGGGGCTCCAGTGGACGGGTTTGAGGCCGCGGTAGATGTAGCCCTTGAGGGCCATTTGTCCAAACACCTCAATTTGTGCGGCTTCGTACTCCGGCGACAGCGTCAGGTAGGGCCGATCCCAGGATCCCCATACCCCCAGGCGCTGAAAACTGGCCCGCTGCACATCAACGTAGTGCAGGGCGTACTCCTTGGCTTTTTGTCGCAGCTGCAGAGGGGTGAGGTTTTCCCGCTCCTGCGGGGTGAGGCTTTGCAACACTTTCAGTTCGATGGGCAGGCCGTGGCAATCCCAGCCGGGCACGTAGCGCACCTTGCGCCCCTGCAGGATGTGGTACTTGTTGACGATATCCTTGAGGATCTTGTTGAGGGTGGTGCCCATGTGGATATCGCCATTGGCGTAGGGCGGTCCATCGTGCAGGACAAAGGGATCCCCAGGATTGTGGTCGGCAAGGCGCTGGTAGATTTGCTCTTCCTGCCAAAAGGCTTGAATGGCGGGTTCTCTCTTGGCGGCCTCTGCCCGCATGGGAAACTGAGTTTGGGGCAGGTTGAGGGTACTTTTGTAGTCCACGGCAACTCGAGCCAACTAGAGGGCGTCCTTCTATCCTACGCTGTTGCCTTATCCTCAGCAGTCCATCCCTCACCCCTCTTGTGGGACAGGGGATCCGAAGCCCACGGTCACCCAGAGCGCCTGGAGCTCTCAAACGGCTCCAACAAACCACCGCATGAACTCCCTGATCGAGAAAACAAGAAAAGATTTGTGCTAGTCTCAGGGTGTCGTTTAGTAAGGGAGGTTCCTGCGGATGCCAGATAGTAGTAGTTGTAAGGGTCGTCAAGTTGGGTTCAGCCGGCTGTGCGCCGGGGCTGTTCTCTAACGGTCTGAACTTAGATCCTTCAGTCTGCTGAAGAGTCTTCGCGTTCTGGCTCGCTTGGAGTTCCTCCCGGCAGTCAGGTTCCAGTTGAAGGCCCGCTAGACCGCTCTTTCCCTGACCGCCTGTTGTTGCCTTGGGGGTGGGAGAGAGCGGATAGTTTTGCAGATAGCTGTAGCGGGGCTTGGAATGGACGGGCGTGTAAACTACCCGGCTCCGACCGCTAAGCGGTACGGAGCGGGCTTTCAGTAGCCCTGAGCCTGCTCTGCTCTACCAGAGAACAAAACAGGCCCGAACCTCTAGGCTGGTTTACGGCAGCCCCCAAGAGCGCAATCACATTCGCACCATTCAAATCCGCATCCCCTTCCCATCCACAGTGCCCACACTTAAACTTCTTTCCACTGCGGTAGGATTGCGCAGGATCGGGATGGATGTGTAAACACTTGTGACAGGTCTGCGACGTGTAAGCAGGCGGCACAAGAACCAGAGAAACCCCTGCAACCCTTGCCTTGTATTCCAGAAATTGACGTAGTTGGTAGAACGCCCAACTGTTGGTCCTGCGCCGCTCGGCTTTGCTGCGGGGTTGTTGATTGACTCTTTTCCGGATCCCTGTCAGGTCTTCCAGGGCGATAGCGCTGTTTGTGGCTTTTGCCCTAGAGACAATAGCTTTGGAGATGCGATGATTGACCCACGCTTGAAAGCGCCTCTCCTTGCCAGACAGCCGTTGCAGCAGTTGACGGCATCTGCGCCGCGAACTGCGTGTGCCCTTACTGGCTTTGCGTTGGAGTACCGCCCTCAACCGGGAGTAGTGGTCTCGGACTCTGTTCAACTGCT